>JANOJM010000326.1:0-8695 GCA_031418735.1 Nitrospiraceae bacterium
AGAGTGAGTGGGTGCAGGCGCAGCTGCATGCGCTGGCCCCGCATGTCGTGGTGACTTTGCGGAGAATCCAGACATCGGGAGACAAGATCCTGGACGTTCCGCTGGCCCAAATCGGCGGGAAGGGACTGTTCGTAAAGGAGATCGAGGAAGCCCTGTTGAGCGGCGAGATCGATCTGGCCGTGCATAGTATGAAAGACGTGCCGACGGAGTTGCCAGAGGGCTTGGCTATTCTCTGTGTGCCGCCACGCGAAGATCCTCGGGATGCCTTGATCAGCCGTGACGGGCGGTCGTTCAAGGATCTCCCTCGCGGCGCCAGGATCGGGACCAGCAGCCTTCGTCGCCAATCGCAGCTCCTGCATGCCAGGCCTGATCTGACGATTGCCATGTTGCGAGGGAACTTGGATACCCGTCTCAAGAAATTACGGGAGGGACAGTTCGACGCCATCATCCTTGCCGCAGCCGGGCTCCGGCGATTGGCCTGGGCGCATGAAATTACGGAGTATCTTGACCCACAGATTAGTTTGCCTGCCATTGGCCAAGGGGCTCTGGGCATCGAGGGCCGGCGAGACGATCTCTTTATTCAGTCGTTGTTGCGCGGCTTGGATCATGCGCCAAGCCGGACAGCCGTTCTTGCAGAACGTGCGTTGCTCCATCGGCTTCAAGGCGGTTGTCAGGTTCCGATCGCGGCGCATGCGACAGTAGCCGGGACAGGGGTGAAATTGGATGGATTGGTATCCAGTGTAGACGGTAAAGAGCTCATTCGCGATAGTGTTGAAGGAACCATTGAGGATCCGGAGTCGATGGGGATTCAACTTGCGGAACGACTGCTCGCCCGCGGTGGCGACAGAATACTCCAAGCGATCTACAGACCCACATGACAACATCAAGAAGAGCGGGAAAGGTGTACTTGGTTGGAGCGGGACCAGGGGATCCAGGACTGTTGACGCTGAAAGGAAAGGAGTGTCTTGAGGCAGCCGATGTTGTCCTCTACGATTATCTCGCCAATCCTGTCTTGCTCCAATATGCTCCAGTTACTGCACAGCGCATCTATGTCGGCAGGCGTGGGCGTGGGCAGTATCAGGACCAAGCCGACATCAATCGATTGCTCATCGATAGGGCCAAAGAGGGAAAGGTGGTGGTTCGGCTCAAAGGGGGCGACCCCTTTGTCTTCGGGCGGGGCGGAGAAGAAGCAGAAGCGGTGGCTGCGGGAGGGGTCGAATTCGAGGTTGTGCCTGGGGTGACGGCGGCGGTCGCGGTTCCTGCCTATGCGGGTATTCCGGTAACCCATCGCACGCTGGCCTCCACAGTCACTTTTGTGACCGGCCATGAAGATCCCACCAAGCCGGGAACTCAGTTGGAATGGCCGAAGTTGGCCAGTTCATCGGGAACACTCGTGTTCATGATGGGCATGAAGAATCTTCCTTCAATCGTCGGACAGTTACTGGCGGAAGGACGGCCATCCGACCAGCCGGTTGCGGCGATCCGTTGGGGGACCAAAGCCGCTCAACAGACTATCGTGGGAACATTGGGCGATATTGTCACGAAAGCGGAAGCCGCAAAGCTTGAACCGCCGACAGTGATCGTTGTCGGTGAAGTCGTGCGACTGCGAGGGCAGCTGAATTGGTTTGAAACCAAGCCGCTCTTTGGGAAACGGATCGTGCTGACCAGGGCCCAGGAGCAGGCGAAAGAGTTTTCCCAGCTGCTGGCAGCCTATGGCGCGGAGCCGGTGGAGGTTCCGACAATTCAGATCGTGCCTCCGGCGAGTTGGCAAGCCATCGATGACGCGGTGGCTGGTCTCAGTAGCTATCAATGGCTTATTTTTACCAGCGTGAACGGGGTGAAGCCCTTCATGGACCGGCTCCATGCGGCAGGAAAAGATGCGCGCGCGCTGGCACACCTTCGCCTCTGCGCGATTGGACCGAGAACTGCGCAGGAACTGGGAAACTATGGGCTGACGCCGGACGTCGTGCCAACCGAGTTTCAGGCAGAGGGTGTGATCGCTTCATTGGCTCATGTGGGAATCCGTGGGAGCCGCATATTGATTCCACGGGCCGAAGTCGCTCGCGAAATCTTACCGGAACAGTTGCGTGAATTAGGGGCAACCGTCGATGTCATTTCTGTCTATCGTACGATTGCCCCAGCGGTGGACGTCGTATCGTTGACGCAACAGCTTCACGATGGGCAGGTGGCGGCAGTGACATTTACGAGCTCTTCCACCGTCCGCAACTTTGTGGAGCTCTTTGGAGGGCAGGACGCGGTGAGACCTCTTCTCGCAGGGGTGGTCGTCGCCTGTATCGGGCCCATTACGGCAAGCACGGCAAAAGAATATGGGTTGACGGTCACGGTTATGCCGGAAGAAAATACTGTCCCGGCATTGGCAGAAGCGATTGTGAGACACTTCAAGCAAGGGGATCGAGTCGCCGCTTCTACAAGCGGATAGTCAGAAACAGATGGACGGTACGACAGGGTGATGGATTGAATTAGTCAAAGGAGGGAATGGTTATGGTTGCAGTCAAGTCGTTCATGGTTCCGAGAGAGAAGTTTATTACGGTCGAGCGGGATATGGATGCGCAGACTGCGGCGCGGATCATGCGCGATCGTGGCATCGGTAGCCTATTCGTGACAAATGGAAAGGAGATCATTGGTATCCTCACGGATACCGATATGGTCCGGCGTGTGGTCGCGACTGGAGCTGATATCCACAAGACGACGGTTGAGCAGGTCATGTCGGCTCCCATCTTGACGATCGAGGAGGATAAGACCCTCTTAGATGCCAACGATCTGATGGCCAAAACGCATATCCGCCATCTCGGTGTGACCAAGGATGGTAAATTGGTCGGTCTGATTTCTGTGCGCGACCTCGTCCTGTTCTTGACGAATCTCCCGAGGAAGTGATTTGATGGCTTTCCCAATACAGCGTCTTCGTCGGCTGCGGCAGCATGAGGCCTTTCGTCGTATGGTTCGAGAGACGAGCCTTGCCCCGTCTGACTTTATCTACCCGTTGTTTGTCGTCGAGGGGCGGGATCGAAGGGAAGAGATCGCCTCGATGCCGGGCCAGTTCCGGCTCTCGGTCGATCTCTTGGTGAAAGAGGCCAGTGAGGTTGCGGCCTTGGGAATTTCCGCCGTCATTCTCTTTGGGATTCCTGATCGGAAAGATGATCGGGGGAGTTCGGGGTTTGATCCGAACGGTATCGTACAGCGGGCCGTCAAAGCGGTGAAGGACCATGTCCCAGGGCTAATGGTCGTGACCGACGTCTGCATCGATGAATACACCGATCACGGCCATTGCGGAATCGTCAAGGATGGTCGCATTCTCAACGATGAAACCTTGGACTGCCTCCGTGCGATGGCCAGGACCCATGCGCAAGCTGGGGCCGATATGGTGGCGCCTTCCGATATGATGGATGGCCGGGTGGCGGCGATCCGGGCGGAATTGGATCAGGCCGGTTTTTCAGAGCTGCCGATCATGGCCTATGCCGCCAAGTTTGCGTCATGCTTTTATGCGCCGTTTCGGGATGCGGCGTTTTCAAGTCCGCAGTTCGGCGATCGGCAGTCCTATCAAATGGATCCTGCCAACCGCCGGGAAGCGCTTCGAGAGATCGCCCTTGATGTCGAAGAAGGGGCCGATATCGTCATGGTGAAACCGGCGCTGCCGTATCTCGATATCATTGCCGCAGCCAGAGCGCAGGTGTTATTGCCTGTAGCAGCCTATCAAGTGAGCGGGGAATACAGCATGATCAAAGCGGCTGCCAACGCCGGCTGGCTCGACGAATCGCGGGCGATGATGGAATCGTTGCTCTCGATTAAACGTGCCGGCGCGGATCTCATTCTGACATACTTTGCCAAAGACGCAGCGCGTCTTCTCCGCTGACGATCATGCTGAAAGTCACGCGTGGGCTGTCCGGCGAGTGTCCACGTGCTTATCCGGTCGCCACGATCGGCAATTTCGATGGCCATCATTTAGGCCATCGAGCGCTGTTGCAGACGGTGGTCGAGACGGCCAGGAAAGCACAGGGAACGGCGCTCGTGCTGACCTTCGACCCACATCCGGTCAAAATCCTCGCACCCCGTGTCGATCTTCGTTTCCTCACCAGTCCCGAGGAAAAACTCGCGCACTTCGAAGCGGCGGGGATCGATGAAGTGGTCTTCCTGGACTTTACCCCCTCCTTTTCAGCGATGAGCCCGGATCAATTTGCCGAAGACATCCTGCATCGTTCTCTTACCTTGTCTGAATTATTCGTGGGCAATCACTTTGCGTTTGGGAAGGGCCGGGCAGGGCATATTGACGACCTGGTGCGATTTGGTGAGCAGTACGGTTTCCTTGTGCATCCTATGACTCCCGTGACGATGGACGGGGACGTGGTGAGTTCAAGTAGGATTCGCCGACTTATTCAGGCAGGAACTATGGAGCGCGCCGCGACGTTGCTCGGACGCGCCTATGGGATTCGAGGTACCGTGGTGCAGGGGGTGCAGCAGGGTCAGGCAATGGGCTGGCCCACGGCCAATTTGCGCATCCCGGCTGATCGCGTTGTGCCGCCCGATGGAGTCTATGCCGCGCGGACTATCCACGGTTCTCAGTCCTATGACTCGATCGCTTATATCGGGACCAGGCCGACCTTTGGAGCGGGGGAACGGCTGATCGAAGTCAATCTATTGGATCAGACTAGCGATCTCTATGGCCAGGACATCACCGTACAGTTTGTGGCACGGGTACGCGGCGATCACACCTTTGCCTCTGCCGATGATCTATCGAAGCAAATTGTCCGTGATGTGGAGCAGGCGCGCATCAGCTTGCAGCGTATTCCGGAACGGGTTCAGTAACGATGGCAGCTGAGACGACCATCACAAGGCAGTTATCCAGGTCCGCTGTACGGCCGGCCCTATTGGCTCATCTTGTCCGGACGGTGCGTCAGCAACACCTGTTCGTTCCCGGCCATCATGTGCTGGTGGGTCTGTCGGGCGGGCCTGATTCGGTCGCGTTGTTGTCACTTCTTCATCGTCTGGCCCGGTCATGGCGGCTCACGCTGACAGCGGTCCATTGTAACTATGGGCTTCGCGGAGCCGAGTCCGACGGTGACGAATCGTTTGTCAGCACGTTTTGCAAGGAACGACAACTGCCTCTTGTCATCCATCGGCCCAAGCTGGTCAAACGACGACAGCGCTCATCGCTTCAAGCCACAGCGCGCGACGCGCGCTATGACTTCATGAGGCAACTGGCTCGCGAGGTAGGAGCTGACCGCATTGCGGTCGGCCATACGGCCAATGACCAAGCAGAAACGGTGCTCATGTGGCTGTTGCGGGGAACTGGCATGGCTGGGTTGGCGGGAATGCCGTACGCTCGTGAAGACGGGATTATTCGTCCTCTTCTCGCAGCGACCCGCGAAGAAGTGGTGGCGTACCTGGATCATGAAGGGCTGACCTATCGTTGCGATTCGAGCAATGACAAGCCGTTCTATCATCGCAATCGAATCAGGAAGGAGCTTCTTCCTGTCATCACCGGGTTGGCGCCGGCTGCCGTCCGCCTGTTGCAGCGGCAGGCGGACTTGCTGCGTGAGGACGAGCGATATCTAGCGGAGGCGACAAATGAACTAGCGCGCGCGCTTGTCAGCCATGATTCCAGAGGTGGACAACGAGTCGATCGGCGGGCCTTCATCGAGTTGCCGGTTGCGCTTCAGCGGCGTCTCGTTCGGGCCATCTTACGGACTTACGACGGAGAGGGGCGTGCGAGCAGCTTTCGCGTTGTGGAGTCGGTGCGGCGTCTTTTCCTCAAGGGAAGGAGCGGAGCCCGACTGTTGTTAAAACAGGTGCTGGTGATTCTGGAGCAGGGATCGGTGCGATTTAGCCCGGCGGCAGAAGGAGATCACGGCCATGAGATCGGTTCAGGGCAAGAGGGAAGGGAGATCCTGCCGCTTCCCGTGCCGTCAACGGTGTACTGGGCTAGAACGAATCAGCAAATTCAGGTACAACACATGAATTGTCGAGCTGCTGAGATGTCGGGCAAGGAACCTTCTCAAGGACGGGTATTGTTCGATGCCGATCGGTTTTCGGAGCCCCTCTTGGTTCGGGCTTGGCAGCCCGGTGATCGATTCTCTCCCCATGGTATGAGGGGGAAGAGCAAGAAACTGCAAGATTTCTTTACGGATAGGAAGGTAGCGCGCCAGGAACGTGGTAAGGTTCCATTGTTGGTCGCGCCGGAGGGAGTTCTCTGGGTGGTGGGAATGCAGCAGGATGAACGCTTCATCATTCGTGATGGGACGACACGTTGTGTAGTGGCCTCGGTGTGTGACCTGGCGTTAGAGAAGGAGTAACGGAGCATGGAGCGGATCTTCGGTCGGCCGATCGTGACTCAGGAGGAAATGCGTGCCCGGATTCGTGAGTTGGGCAAGCAGATCACGGCCGATTATACGGGAAAGGATTTCGTCCTGGTCGGTGTGTTGAAGGGAGCCTATGCCTTCTATGCCGATTTGGCTCGCGCAATCAGAATTCCCATGCGCGTGGACTTTCTTATCGTGTCGAGTAGAGGGTTTGGTGGAAAATCATCCGGCAAGGTTAAGTTGATGACGGAGTTGACCGAGGACATTAAGGATAAAGATGTCTTGCTGGTGGAAGACATCGTCGATTCCGGGCTGACGGTCCGACATTTGGTCAAGACTTTAACGAAAAAGAAGCCCCGGTCGATTAAAGTCTGCACCTTGCTAAACAAGGCGGATAGTCGGACAATCGACGTGGCCATCGACTATGTGGGGTTCAAAATTCCGAATAAGTATGTAGTCGGGTATGGACTCGATTACCAGCAGAAGTACAGAAATCTTCCCTATCTGGCTGTCTTGGATGTGGAGGAAAATCAAGAGTAAGACGTTGATCCCACACGGTTGTCAGTATGAATGCGCATATGGTAACATCATCCACGGTTTTGAATTTCTGACCCTGTCAGCGTACTATCCACAAGGAGATCCGGATGAATTCCAGGACGAAGAATATACTTTTCTGGGTCGTCGTCGGCCTCTTCATGATTTTATTGTTCAACCTGTTCAGCGTGCCGCACCACGAGCCTGAAGAAGAAGTGATTTTTAGCGAGTTCATGACCAAGCTCGACAAGGGAGAGATCGAGCGGGTCATCATCAAGGCCAGCCACATCAGCGCCGTGATGAAGGATAAGACCCGAATTCGAACCTACTCGGTAGAATATCCTGAATTGGTGCAGGTTTTGCGGGACCGGGGCGTGCAGATTGAAGCAAAGCCGCCGGATGAAAGCCCTTGGTATATTACGTTCCTTGTGACATGGGGACCGTTTGTCCTGTTCCTGGGCTTATGGTTTTTCTTGATGCGGCAAATGCAGATGGGCGGCAATAAGGCGATGTCGTTTGGGAAGAGCCGCGCTCGTCTGTTGACGGAGGAGCGTAAGAAGGTGCTGTTCTCCGACGTTGCCGGCGTCGATGAAGCCAAGGACGAAGTCCTTGAAATCATCGAATTCCTCAAAGATCCTCGCAAGTTTCAAAAGCTCGGCGGACGTATCCCTAAAGGCGTCTTGATCGTCGGTCCTCCGGGTACAGGGAAAACGCTGTTGGCCAAGGCCATTGCCGGTGAGGCCAATGTGCCATTCTTCAGTATCAGCGGATCGGATTTCGTGGAAATGTTTGTCGGCGTCGGAGCATCCCGTGTTCGTGACCTTTTTGAGCAGGGGAAAAAACACGCGCCTTGCATTATCTTTATCGATGAAATCGATGCGGTTGGCCGGCTTCGCGGAGCAGGGTTGGGCGGAGGCCATGACGAGCGTGAACAGACGCTCAATCAATTGCTCGTTGAGATGGATGGATTCGATACGACTGAAGGCGTGATCTTGGTCGCTGCGACCAACCGGCCGGACGTTCTCGACCCTGCCTTGCTCAGACCGGGACGTTTCGATCGGCAAGTCGTGGTCAATCGACCGGACTTGCGCGGTCGTGCTGAAATTCTCAAGGTGCACACGAAAAAAGTTCCGATCGCGACAAACGTGGAGTTGGATAAAATCGCGCGTGGTACGCCGGGATTTTCAGGGGCCGACCTTGAGAACTTGGTCAACGAAGCGGCGCTGTGGGCTGCGCGGCTCAACAAGAAAGAAGTGGAAGTCATCGATTTTGAGATGGCCAAAGACAAAGTGCTGATGGGGGCTGAACGGAGGAGTCTGGTCTTGAGCGACGAGGAGAAACGGACGACGGCCTATCATGAAGCAGGGCATGCCTTGATTGCCAAACTGATTCCCGGGACGGATCCCGTGCACAAGGTCACAATTATTCCTCGCGGTCGGGCTTTGGGCGTCACCATGCAGCTCCCTGTCGATGACCGGCACGGCTATTCGAAGGGGTATCTTCTGAACCAGCTTGCCATCCTCATGGGGGGACGTGTGGCGGAAGAGTTGGTTCTGAATGAGATGACGACTGGAGCAGGAAACGATATCGAGCGGGCGACGGACCTCGCGAGAAAGATGGTTTGTGAATGGGGTATGAGCGAAAAGATGGGCCCCCTGACGTTCGGCAAACAAAACGAACAGGTGTTTCTTGGGCGTGAAATGGGAAGCCAGCGCGACTTCAGCGATCAAATAGCCATGGAGATCGACCAGGAAGTCAGGCGGCTTGTGACGGAAAACTATGAACGGGCGAAGCGCCTGCTTACTGAAAATATGTCGAGTCTGAAGCGTTTGGCTGAAGCGCTATTG
>JANOJM010000327.1:0-1591 GCA_031418735.1 Nitrospiraceae bacterium
TGGGACGACGGTGGAGAATCTCATAGGCAAGACCGACGCCGCCTTCAATGCGAATCTCGACGAGGTAGAGCATTTTCGACGGGTCGATCTTAAGGTAATGGATACCATGCAAGAGCAAGTGATCTCCGAAGAAAAGATCACGGACGCCGCTGGCCAGATACGATGGCTTCAGACTGTGAAGCGTCCTCTTGAGGGTGAGGATGGCCGAGTCAACCACATCCTCGGCGTGGCCACAGATATCACTCAGCGCAAGCTGGCGGAGGGCCGGCTGCGGAGGACGCAATATGCCGTGGATCATGCCACCGATGGCATTTTTGTCATCGGGTCAGACGGACATTTCCTGGACGTTAATGAATCGGCTTGTCGCCGGTTGGGCTATACCAAACAGGAGCTACTGACCAAATCGGTAATGGACATAGACCCGGATTTTCCACGGGAAACCTGGAATGAGTTCTGGGAGGATTTTAAACACACGAAGTTAATTCGTCTTGAAACCCGGCATCGCGGTAAGTCCGGCGAGGTCTATCCGGTGGAAGTGGTCGCCAACTATATTCTGCACGAAGGTGAGGAGCTCGATTATGCATTTGTGCGCGATATCACCGAGCGTAAACAGGCAGAAGCGGCTTTGCAGGCGTTTCAGGATCAGATCCGCCAGATGCAGAAGATGGAAGCGATCGGGGAGCTCGCCAGTGGCATTGCACATGACTTCAACAATATCCTTACCGCTATCATGGGCAATGCGCAGCTGGCCTGTAAGAAAGTCGCTTCCGACCATCCGCTGCAGCCGAACCTTATAAGAATTCTTGAAGCCAGTGACCGGGCCTCCCGCCTCGTGCAGCAAATCCTGACGTTCAGCCACCAGCAGGCATTGTCACGGACCGTGATGGCCCTCTCTCCTGTGGTAAACGAAGCCCTCGACTTGTTGCGAGCCACTCTCCCTGCGGGCGTCGAGTTGACGTCAACGTTCGATGCGGCCACGCCCCAGGTCTTGGCCGATGCCACTCAGATCCATCAAGTCCTGATGAACCTCTGCACGGATGCCTGGCATGCGCTGAAGAGACACTCGGGTGACATCGTGGTGGATTTGGCGGCGGTCAGGCTGACCCAACCGTTACACAGTCTTTTTGCGACATTGCCGCCGGGCCACTATGCCTGCCTGTCTGTGCGTGATACCGGGTGTGGCATGGATTCCGAGACGGTGACACGCATCTTCGAGCCGTTCTTCACCACCAAACCCGTGGGCCAGGGGACGGGTCTCGGGTTGAGTTTGGTTCACGGCATCGTTCGGGGACATGAAGGCGCTATCGCAGTGGATAGCTATCCTGGCAGAGGCACGACCGTTTCTGTATATTTCCCCGCTGCGGAAGCGCGGGCCTACGCAGGTGAGCCAGTCAAAGTTTCGCCCGCCGAGACGCAGGGTCGGCTCCGCCATCTGCTCTATCTGGATGATGAGGCAATGTTGGTGGAGCTGGTACGTGCCTGGTTCGAACCGCGCGGATATAGAGTCACCGGCTGTAGGCTGGCGGCAGAGGCCTTGGACGCGATTCGCGCCGACCCGATGGGGTTCGATGTCGTGGTGACGGACTACAAT
>JANOJM010000328.1:0-3645 GCA_031418735.1 Nitrospiraceae bacterium
AAAAATCGATGCGCTCCATCGTGAAGGCACCCATGCCATCATGTCGAAGCGCACCGTCGAAGCCATCAGCCTGTTCGAACGGGCGTTGGCCATGGACCCGAATCGTGTCGATTCGCTGCTCTGGCTGGGAAACATTTACCGTGTGGAAAGCAACTTCGCTGAGGCAATCCGCCTCCATCAGCGAGCAAATCGTGTCGACGAGCGCAACATTGAAATTCTGCTGGAGTTGGCCAACGACTTGGAGGGCGCCAAGCGCTATGAAGATGCCCTGCAAACCCTGCAGAAGATGCTCAAGGTCGAACCGGATAACCTGACCGCGCTCATCCGTAAGCGCGATCTGTTGATCCGGCTCGAAAAATGGAGCGAGGCGCTCGAAATTCAACATCGTCTTCTGAAAGCCAACCTGCCTGAACCGGAACGCAAGGCCGAGGCCCATCTCCTCACCGGCTGCACGTACGAAGTCGGACGCCAACTGCTGGAACGAGGCCATCCCGATAAGGCACGGCGCTACTTCCGCGGCGCCATTAAGAAAGATCGGACCTTCTTGCCGGCCTACGTCGGCATCGGCGAAATCCTGATTCGGGAAGGCAAGACCAAGCAGGCCGTAGAAATTCTCAAGAAGGTCTATGCCAAGACCCGCAGCAACATCATCCTACATCGCCTCGAAGAACTCTTTCTCGAACAAGGCGAACCCAGCGAGATTATCCGTGTTTATCAGGAGGCTCTCCGGCAAGACCCGAATAACCCTGCCCTACAGTTCTATCTAGGCAAGCTCTACTACCGACTCGAAATGGTCGATGAAGCCTTCGACATCCTCTCAACCGTCGAAGGAGTGCAGGACCAATTGGCCGATTATCATAAGATCATGGCCAATCTCTATTTACGCAAGCAGCAGATGGAGGAAGCCGTCGCCGAACTCAAAAAAGCCCTCAACTTTAAAAAACGGGTGGTCGTCCCCTATGTCTGCACCGCCTGCCGACAAGAATCGACTGAATGGTCTGGGCGCTGCCGCAGCTGTGGAGTCTGGAATACATTGGTCGCCCTCCCCTTGCCGGATGCCGGACAGGTATTCCCCGATCAGGACAGCAAGCCCCTCCCAATTTCAGCAGTACCCTATCAAGGCATTGCTTCTCCCTTCGAAACCGTGTAGGTTTTCGTCCGGTCTAGACACGCAGCCATCCGCATCGCAGTCAATACAACCTCTACAGATGATGGAGCCTCCCATGGTGGTCGACTATCAGGATTTCGCTGCCAAAGCCTTGCGCGATGAGACGCTGACCAGAAGCGAATGCCAGGCCGTGCTCGATACGCCAGATGAACAGTTGCTGGGACTCCTCCAAGCCGCCTTTACTGTTCGGTCCCGCTATTTCGGAAAGACCGTTCGCCTCCAGATGTTGCAGAACGCCAAGAGCGGCGCCTGCCTGGAAGACTGTCACTACTGTTCCCAATCTGCGATCTCCACTGCCCCCATCGAACGGTATAACCTCGTGTCCCAACAAGAAATGATGGAGGGAGCGAGGCAAGCAGCGGCCTCGAAGGCCCAACGCTATTGCATCGTCATCAGTGGCAGAAGTCCATTGGATCGTGAAATCGACGAAATCGCAGGAGCCGTCCGCTCGATCAAGCAGGAGATTCCGATTCAGATTTGCTGCTCACTGGGCCTCATGAATGAACAACAGGCCAAGCGTCTGAAAGCGGCGGGAGTCGATCGGGTCAACCACAACTTGAATACAAGCGAAGCCTTTCATACCTCCATCTGCACCACACACACTTTCCAAGACCGGCTCAGCACCATCCGGAACGCCCGCGCGGCAGGATTGGAAATCTGTTCAGGCGGAATCGTCGGGATGGGAGAGAAGGACGAAGACCTCATCGACCTGGCCATGGCCTTGATCGACGTGAAGCCTGACTCGATTCCGTTGAACACGCTCCATCCAGCGACAGGCACGCCACTGGAGAGCTGTGACAACCTCACCCCTCAACGATGCTTAAAAGTGCTCTGTCTCTTCCGGTTTCTCCACCCCCGCACCGAGCTCCGCGTCGCCGGTGGCCGCGAACACAATCTGCGCAGTCTCCAACCATTGGCCCTCTATCCAGCCGACTCCATCTTCGTAAACGGCTACCTCACAACACCAGGCCAGCCGGCCCCAGAAGTCTGGGGCATGATTGAGGATCTGGGATTTAAGATCGAAGTGGATTACCAGCAGCCGGTGGCAGGCTGACAAAGTAAAAGATACAGCTCCCTGCCTCGCGCTAAGAAACAAACCCCCAGTGCACTTTCCCAAGCCGTCGGACGCGCACTCAGGAGAGCCGCCAAGGTAGCTCGCAAGACCGCTGGACTATCGCGGCAAGAATTCGTTCCCGCAACACAGCAATCGTTTCCAGCTCGCCGACGACTCGGGAGGAGACTGTAAATTGCGGCTGATAGATCATGCTGCAAAGGGTAAACGATGAGTCAAGTTATGAGTCAACCTCGGATCAATAGGAGTGCCGGTATCCGGGGCCAACATCGCCTAGAAAGACTGCGCGTTGAGAGCACCAACGCATGCCATCGAATTAGAACGGCTATCTGACTCGTTCCGCAGCATGATTGCTCGCTGATGACCATGCCGAAACCTCTGTTTTTCAAAGTGGTTATAAGTCTATTGCGTTGACAGCTGCCCGTTTCTTGCTACAGTTTGAACACGATGGTCACCATGAAATGCCCCGATTGTCAGGAGGGCCTGACTCAGGTTCCAACAAGCCATGGCCCAGGGCTCGATGTCTGTTCCTCCGGACACGGACTCTGGCTCGATGTGGGAGAGGTAAATTTCTTTGTGGAAGATTATAGCTCGCTGAAGCGGGCGCTTGGTCACGCAGGAGGCGTCGCGGTTACAACAGAGACGCTGTGCCCTCGATGTAAGCAACACATGGAGTCTTCGACGGTATCGCATACGTCCTTCCTGAACTGCGATTCCTGTCGCGGGTGGTGGCTGCCTCACGGAAGCCTCACTCGTCTGAATGAGACCTACCGAGGCGCGGCGATTCCGATTCAGATCCACGAAGCCGAGCTGTACACGCGAGCAGCAGCAAGACATCGTGCACTCAACGACACAATTCACAGTCAACCAGGGTTCAAGAAAACACGTTCCAGCCCACAGAGCCTCTGGTTCTGGGTGCTGTTTTTCGGACTCGCCCTCGGGATCGGAGGAATCATCTTCACCGCCGGGATCGATAAAACTTTGAGAACCACTCTGTGGAGTCGGCCACCGGATCACCCCTTCCTCTATTTGGCAGCCGGCATCCTAGGAGGATTCTGGCTCTTCGCCGACGGATGGTTGCTTCGCCAACGAAAGCGCTTGATCGAAAGTATTCCAACCTCGACCATCCGTTCACTGGCTCTCGGATTAGTTGAGATCAGTGGGCGGGTCCAGCCAGAGGAACAGGTTCTCTCCACTCCCTTCAGCGGACTTCCCTGTGTGTTCTACACCTATGCGGTAGAAGAGCGCATCAGCTCCGGGAAATATACACGGTGGGAGACCATTGCGAAAGGCACGTCGGAGCAGCCATTTTTTGTCAGTGATCCCACTGGACGAGTGCTCATCGTACCCCTTGGCGCCGAGCTGATCTTGCAGGATGAACGCACCTTTCGAAACGATTGGCTCG
>JANOJM010000329.1:0-1806 GCA_031418735.1 Nitrospiraceae bacterium
ATTAGGCGCGCCGCCAGCGTTCATTCTGAGCCAGGATCAAACTCTCATAAAGGTGTTCTTAGAATTTGGACCAAGGGCCACCACTTCAATACACTTACACCATTGCTCAACATTCTCTATTCAGTTGTCAAAGAACAAAAACACTCGTCACGCGAGCCGTGCACTATACTCTGTGCACGAAAAGCGTGTCAAGGGACCCTTTTACCAAATCTATGGCCGGGTATTCCCTAAAAACCGCATGCCCTCAGCGCACACTTGCACGCGGTCAACAGGCAGGAAGCACGAGCACCATCGAACAGGCGGCAAGATAACAAAGCGTAAGATGAGAGTCAAGTTCCATTTCCGTGTATAATGAAAATAATGTCACTGTACGAATCACCCCTATCCATGCGGCGAAGAACGATTCTCAAGGCTCTTGGCCTTGGCACGCTCGCCGGAGTCACCGGTGGCTGCGACGCAGTGGGATCGACATTCGGGCGTATGTTTGCCATTCCTGCGCGCGAGACGACCTACTTCACACCGAACGCAAAATTCTATGTGGTCAACTACGCCGACGGCGCCGTTTCAATGTCGCGAGATCTCAATATCGAACAATGGAAACTCCATGTCAAAGGGGCCGTGAGCACTCCGATGTCGCTCGGTTGGCGCGATATTCTAAATCGCGATTCCTACGATCAGGTCTCGACACTCATGTGCATCGATACACTCCCTGGCGGGGACAGCATGGGGAACGCCACCTGGCGCGGCATTTCCCTCAAGAAGCTGCTCAAAGAAGCTGGCGCTGATGAAGAGACTGCGCGCGATGTGGTGTTCCGCGGCATCGATGGCTACGACGATAGCATTCCGTTCAAACGCGCCATGCAAGACGACGTGATGCTCGCCTTCCTGATGAACGGCGAAAAGTTACCGAAGGAGCACGGTTTTCCGATCCGACTCCTCGTACCGGGACTTTACGGGATCAAGAATGTGAAATGGATCGTCGAGATCGAAGTCTATCCCGGAGACTATCTGGGCTACTGGCAGCGCAAAGGCTGGACGGACGACGGGACTATCAAAATCTTTTCACGCATCGACAGCCCCGGCCATTACCAAACACTTCGCGGGCAAGAGCAACAGTTCCGCGGCATCGCCTTCGGCGGACCAAACTCTATCAGCAAAGTGGAACTGAGCCTCGACGCGGGCCGGACATGGAACGAGTGTGAAATTGAAAAGCCCATGTCGCCCTACTCCTGGGTCATCTGGAACTACACATGGAAGCAACCTCAACGCGGCAAATTTCAAACCGTCGTCCGCGCGACGGACACGAAAGGGCAGCTTCAGATCGCAGAGATCGTGAGACCGCAGCCGGCTGGAGCGAGTGGGCTACACACGATCATAGCGGACGTTGAGCAAGTCTAGCTTACCTCACCCCTTCTTGACTTCAACTCTATCGAGCTTTACGATGTAGCCACACTTGGGACTACAGGAGGGTATGTGAAATTTACAAACGTACGAGAACTCAAAGCCAAAACGTCAGAAATGCTGAGAACCGTCGAGATGGGAAATACCGTCTTGGTTACGAACCATGGACGCCCCACAGCCATGCTCGTCCCAGTCACGGAAGATGATATTGAGGACGTAATGCTGGCGTATAGCCCGCAACTCCGCAAGAAAATCGAGGCTGGGCTGAAAGACATTCGGGCAGGGCGCACGATGCCGTTGGCAGAATACATGAACAGGCGCGCGAAGCGGAAAGCAAAGAGAGCGTGACTCTTCAGGTCTTCCTCTCTGAGAAGGCGCAAGACGACCTCGACGAGTTTCCAAGGA
>JANOJM010000330.1:0-17747 GCA_031418735.1 Nitrospiraceae bacterium
TCCGTGACCATCTCAGGTGTCATAAATGCCTCGTGATGGGTAATGGGCGATGGGCGATGGGGACATTTTCAGACTGCACATTGACCTGCCTCTGGCCTCACGCCTCTCACCTCTCGCCTATTCATTGAAAACTTTTCACCAACGACCCGACGACTAAGTTCCACCCATCAGCCAGCACAAAGAGAATGAGTTTGAACGGGAGGGAAATCATGGTTGGAGGCAACATCATCATGCCCATGGACATCAACACGCTGGCCACCACCATGTCGACGATCAGAAACGGAATATAGATGAGAAACCCGATTTGAAACGCGACTCGCAACTCGCTCAAGATATAAGCGGGAATCACCACATGGATGGGAACCTCATCAACCGTTGCAGGCTTCGGACGCTTGCTCAACTCAATAAACAGCTCGAGATCTTTGTCGCGCACCTGTTTCAGCATAAAAGCGCGAATCGGCTGAATACCCTTTGCCCAAGCCTCCTCGTTTGAGATCTGTTCTGCAAGCAAGGGCTGTATGGCTTGGCTATAAACAGCCTCCCCTACCGGGGCCATCACAAAGACCGTGATGAACAAGGCCAGACTGATGAGAACTTGATTGGGCGGCACGGACTGCGTCCCTAATGCCTGGCGGAGAAATGAGAGAACGATCACGACTCTGGTGAAAGACGTGACCATGATGAAGAATGCCGGCGCCAGGGAGAGGACTGTCAACAACGCAAGAATTTGGAGGACGACGGCGGTCTGTTTTGGGCCAGTCTGGCCAAGATCGATGGTGACAGAAGGATTGGACCCGCCGATGGCATCCTGGGCCAGTCCGAGAAACAGGCACATCAGCGTCATCAGCAGGAAACCTGCACGGAAACCTTGTAGCCGCCGCGCGAAAGACATCGGCTGTGGACCTACGCGGGCGTTATCCGACATGGCCACCTCCAGTCTCTGGCTTCCCATCCCGCGCTGGAGTCTGCGGATCATTGTGAGCTGACGGCTTGCCTGGGAGGACCGATCGACCGGACGTTGCCGAAGACAGAAACTGTTGGACACGTTCCCGATCCGTGATGTGCCCGAGCGGCACCAGATCCGTCTGGGTCATGCCGACAATGAGGAACTCCCCTGCGACTGAGACCAGAGAAATGGACTTGCGTGGACCGATGTACCCGCTGCCGAGCACTTGAACAATCTGCGTAGACACAGGACCGCAAAACCTCGTGCCGGCAAATCGACGAACCAAGAGGACGAGCCCGCCCATCAGTGCGAGCACAAGAGCCAGCGCCGATCCCATTCGTATGATACTGTCCCAAAAGTCGATCATCGTGTCTTCGTTCCTTCAACTTGTTTGTTTGGTTTGTTTGGTTTAACGAAATAAACCAAACAAACCTTTAGGCGAGTTGCTGAACCCGCTCTGCCGCGCTGATCACGTCGGTGAGGCGAATACCGAATTTCTCGTTCACCACGACCACTTCACCCCGCGCCACCAGCTTGTTGTTGACCAGGACTTCCATCGGTTCTCCCGCGAGCTTTTCAAGTTCGATCACCGACCCTTGCCCGAGCTGCAGTAATTCTCGAATCACCATCTTGGTCGACCCGACCTGCACGGTCACCTGCATCGGAATGTCGAGGATAAAGTCGATGTTCTTGGGCGCCGGGGCCGCGCCTCCTCCGTCCAACGACGGAAAGGACGCAGGAGTCGGTGGAGTAGCGGGCGAGGGCGCGTGGGTGGGAGCATTCGCTCCGGAACTCACTACTTCATTGTCAGCCATAGACGATCCTCCTCAGACGTATACATCGCTTACGCGAGCACTTTCTCAATGCGGCAGGCGTGATTTCCCTTGGAGACGCCAGGGCTCCCTTGAAATTTCAAGTACCCTTCAATAAAACAATCCAGCGGATCGCCGGGCCGTTGGTCTAACATGATGAGATCTCCCGGAGCGAAATCCACCACGTCCCGTACCTTGACCGTGGCGGTTCCAAGCCGAACTGTTATGCCAAGCTGACATTCTTGTAGCTTTTCATGAAACCTGGTTGCCCAACTTCCATCTTGCTCGAGTTGATCCGAGACGATCCCTGAATAGAGTTTCTCTTTAATAGGCTCGAGCATCGAGTAGGGATACACAAGAAAGAAGTCGCTGGTGGTCTCCCCGAATTGAACCTGGAGGGTGGTGACGAAGACGATCTCCGATGCGGAGACCACCATGGCAAACTGAGGATTGACTTCTGAACGGACCAGTCCGGTCTTGACGTCGAGTGCGGCGCGCCAGGATTTCTCCAAGTCCTCAAACGCCAGCTGTACGAGCTTTTTGATGATCCGTAACTGAATCGGCGTGAAATCGCGGCCTTCGGGCTTGACATGCGTTTGCGCCTTCCCTCCATAGAAATAGTCCACCATGAGGTAGACCAAGAACGCATTGATGACAAACAGACCGTTCCCCCGCAGCGGGTCCATGCGAAACACGTTCAGCGAGGAGGGAATCGGAACGGTCTTCATGAACGCGCCGAACTTCATGATTTGCGTCCCGATAATATTGAACTCCACCTTCGTAGTCAGCAGCGCGCTCCAGGACAAGGACAGGTGCCTGGTAAACCGGTCGGTAATCAGCTCAAGCGTCGGCATGCGCCCGCGAACGATGCGTTCCTGATTGAAGAGGTCAAACTGCCTAATCCCGCCGGCCGGCTGTCCCTCTTCTTCCGCTTGGGTCTCAACCTCCCCGGAGACGACCCCCTTTAACAGCGCATCGATTTCATCTTGTGAGAGTATTTTTTCCATAGCAGCGGTGTCTAACTATTGCACGACGAAGTCCGTGAAGTAGGCGGCCCGCACACCAGGTTTTGGAAGAAGGCTGTTGACCCGTTGCGTAATCTCATCGCGCAACTGGAACTTACCCTGAGGAGTACGAATCGATGCCGCATCCTTACTGGTCAGAAGGACAAGAATAGTGTCGCGTATTTGCGGAGTACGGCTGGCCAATTCGGCTGAGATGTCCTGACTTTCGAGTTCCAACTTCACCGTCAGTTTCAGATAGCGCACTTCCGGCGTATCGGCTAAATTCACGATGAAGGGGTCAACATCGTAGATCGCGCCTGGGGCAATGACTTTGGGGCCATCATGTTTCGCCTCTGTCTCCGCATGGCCTGCCGCCTTCACGGTCGTTGCCTCCGCTTTCTGATCGTCTCCTCCATGCCCTCCAGTCAAGAACTTAAAGAACGCGAACGCCCCTCCAAGGCCGAGTATGAGTGTCCCCGCGACAATGATGATGACCATTTTCATCGGAATCCCCGCCGCAGCCGGCGCTGGATCCGTCGCCGCCTCCGCCTCCGGCGGCTTGATTTCTTTCGCTGCCATAAATACCTCCTCTAACAGGACGCTAAAAATGTCACTCTCAGGAGCCGTGAAACGTAGGAATGATGAATGTGCTTCCTCCGAAACGTTTCATATTTCACGTTAACGTCTCGAGAACCACTGGCGACAAATGAGAGTTTTGCAATGGCTATGCCATCGGCAAAAAGGTTCACGCGCATGACGCATCAGCTGAAAAAGTGCAATTGGCGTATGAATTCATGGGTTGTGGCAGGAGAACCGACGCGCACCTCTGCCAGAGGCTTGACGATGTCAATAAAATGACGCCTGCATTGAATAGACAGGTGATGTGGGAGAAGAATGAAGCTCCCCGCAGCAGCCTACTCCGCCGAAGCAGCCGCTTCGGCTGCGAAGGCCGGAAGCTGCGGGGTATCTTGCGAAATTCTCCGAAGCCACTACCCTCCTTTGCCAAGGCTACGGAGGGTTCCCCCTCGCCTTCATCCCCGTAGCAAACTACGGGGGATTCGGCGAAGGAGAATAAATCGGCGATGTTCAGGCGAGAGACACGGGGCCAGAGGCTAGGGGCATTCGAAATGAATATCTTCCCTCTAGCCCCTAGCCTCGTGCCTCTCGCCTAGCCTGTTGGCACGATTTCGCAATGAACCATCATGAATAATGCGGGCTACCGCTTGAGATTCACCAATTCCTGTAGCATCTCATCGCTCGTGGTAATGGCGCGGGAGTTCGCTTGAAACGCCCGCTGGGTGATAATCATGTCGACGAATTCCTTACCGAGATCGACATTGGACTGCTCGATGGTTTGGGAAAGGAGCCGCCCTAACCCGTTGGTCGTCGGAGCCCCTGCCAATGGCGGGCCGGAGTCTATCGTTTCGGCGAACCCATTCTCACCCGAACGTGTCAGTCCATCCGGGTTCGTGAATCGGTTCAGAACGACTTGGGCAAGAGTCCGGGTTTGACCGTTGCTAAACTGCGCCACCACTCGACCTCCCGAGTCGATGGATAAACTCTGAAACGACCCGGAAGTAAACCCATCCTGAGTTTGGTTGGTTAAATTCGATGCAGACCCAAATTGCGTGATGGCTGAGAAATCCATGGCCACCGTCAGTGGCGTGGCTGCCCCGCCGGCGATGGGCAATGTAAATGTCTGCGCCCCACCGCCTGTCAGCACACCGCTCGAATTGAATACTAAGTCGGTCTGGGCCGTTGTGGCGCCGCCATCGATTTGAGAATGGAGGTTCCAGGTGTTGGCCACTGCGGCTTTCACATAATACATTCGAAGCTGATGCTGCGCTCCGAGCGTGTCGTAGACGGTAATGCCGTTTGAGAAGTTGTACGTCGCGGCATCGGTCACGTCGAATGCGGCCACCGGAACCGTAGAGGCTGCATTGAGATTGGCCTCCACCGTCGTGGTACTTGTCGCCTGCGGAGCGATCGTGGCGGTGGACAAGGTAATATTTCCGACTGTTCCCAAGACGACTCCGGTCGCTGTCGCTTGATAGCCCTGCAAGAATCGATTACTCGGGTCCACTATCTGGCCGAGATTGTTCACTTTAAATTGTCCGGCGCGAGAATAGGACGTGGTTCCCGTGTTATCGGCCAGCTGGAAAAATCCATTTCCATCGATCGCTAAGTCCAGGGTATTTCCAGTATTCGAGAGGGAGCCCTGGGTAAAACTCGTCTGTATATCGTTCAAAAATACGCCCAATCCAACCTGGCTGGTACTCGACCCACCGCCAAGCGAGGCTGAGACCAGATCGGCAAATGACGCATGGCTCGACTTGAACCCCACCGTCCCGACGTTGGCAATATTGTTCCCGATCACGGACATGGCGTTCCCGTATGTATTGAGTCCGCTGACAGCCGAAAAGAGTGTAGTCAAAATTCCCATGTTCCCTCTCCTTAACTTATTGTGATGTTCCAATAACCACTTCGAGTATCTGGCTTCCGACCGATAGAGGTCACGTCGCGGCCCTACGCTTGTTGCACGCTTGGCTTCTGAGCCGACGCCAACGTCGATTCCTGTAGTTCGACGCTCCGTTTCATCAATCTAACGAGGTCGGTCATCTGATTCAGCTGACTGAACTGCGCCGTCTGCGCAATGAAGTCCTGGTTTTCGAGAGGTTTGAGCGGGTCCTGATACTTGAGCTGGGTGACGAGCAGCTTCAAAAACTCGTCTTGGCCGAGTTCTTTTGGCCCGGTCGCCTGCGGGGGTGGCGTGGCTGTCGAACCGTTTATCGCAGCGAAGTCGATCATGATTCTGTCCTTTCGTTAATCGCGGTCTCTATGAACGTATGCCTATGCAAATAGGCTCAATGCACGCGGAGGTCGATGATTCTGCCGCTCGCGATCTTGGGCTTGCTGGTTGCGATCCTGTGAAGCCGGCTGCTGCTCCGGCGCTTCACCGTTCCGTCGCGGCTGCCGATCCGGCAACGGCTCTTGTTGGCTCCGCTGATCGATGTGTACCTGGAATTGACCGAGTTCCAGTCCGGACTTGGCCAGATTCTGTTGAAGCTGATCCTGTCGCCCCATTAGTAATGCGCCGAGATCGTTTCGATCGGTGGTGAACTGTGTATGCACCATCTGATCGGTCATGGAGATCCTCACGCTGAGTGGACCTGAATTATGCGCAGGCAGCTCCACATGGACGGACTGAACCTTTCCAGACGCCGATGTCACGGCCGCCGAATGATCCTCACCAAGAAAGGCCTGTGCCATCTTGAGACGGTCAGCCGCCGGCGTGACAACCGACGAACCCTCTCCCTGCGGCGATGACTGTGCCTGCAGCACCGACGTGAATTGGCCGTTGAAAAACTGGGACTGATTCCCTCGCGTTACTGATTCAGGCGTCCCGTTTCCCCCGAAACGAAAGAAGGTTCCATCTCCTGTTCCCTGCGCATCAGTCCCAAATGGGTCTTGTTCTCCTTCCTCGCTATTTCCGATCACAGGGATCACTAGAGATTGACCCATCAACCTGGTTTGTTGCCCCCCCTGCTCTTGAACCATCGCCAATGGCTGAACCCCTGCCGATGGACGTTCAAGAGATTGCCCCCCCACATACACAGATGCGGCGGGAATTAAAGTCTTTGCGCCTTGATCCTCCATACCAGGCGCGGAACCTTGATCGGTAATCAGAGAACCTGGCGGTTGCTTGACGGGGAGAGTCGCATTACCGGACGGTTGTTCGAGGGTGGCAGGAGGAAGAGCCACTGGACCGCGACGACCGTTAACGGGTAATTCATCCGTGGTTCGTGCCCCTACTTGGCTCGCAGGAATCTCGCCCGAACGATCACGATCCAGGACCGGCTGCGGCAGAGAATCGATGGAAGAATCCACAGGCCTGGGCTTGAGCAGATCGATCGGTACAGGCTCCGTTCTTATCGTGCGGTCGTCAGAAAGCGCAACAACGGTCACGCCCTGCGGGAGAAGTGGAATTGATTCAAAGCTCTGGAGTTGAATCTTCGTGGAGTCCTCTAACGACGCGGCCTTGTCGGCTACCGGAGAAGCCTCTACAGGAAGATTCTGCACTACAATACAGGTCGCGGACGCAATACCGCTCAAGGCCGCTCCCGTTGCCTGGTCATTAGTTTCCGTCGACGGCACTGGCTCTATCGGATCGTCGGCATGGGAGAATGGAGGGGGTTGCTCATCAGACAGACTCTGTGCCACTTCATTGAGAAGGGCAGAAAATGTTCCGTTCTGAGCCGGTTGCTGAAGCTGACCTTGTTCGCTCAACGAGCTCGAACACGTTGAAGCAGCAGAACAGCCTGCCTGGGAAATAAGAAGTCCAATATCCATAGCGCCGATTAGCCCCATCGACTTGTGCGCGGAAAATCTGAGTGCTGAGGCTAAGCATTTTCAAGCTCTGTGCCATCTCGAGAATCACCGGATATATCATTTGGCGTGGAGTTAGAACAGGGATCGAGCACTGATGGAAGGATAATGGGGAAGAAGATGCAGGGTGAGCAGGAAAATATTTCCGTGTTGGAGGATTAATGCAGCGAGAGACAGGCTGCAGATGCACGACCGCAGGCCAGAGGCTGACCCTCGTTTCACGTTTCACGGTTCCAGCTAAGGAGTGGCGAGGAGTTCTTCCGTCAACTTAGCCGCGCGATCGACTTTCACCTGTGACAGGATGGCTCCAGCGGATTTGGTCTTGAGCAAACGAAGAATCTCCAGCGCTTTTCGGTCTGCCATTCGCTCGATC
The DNA here is from genome assembly GCA_031418735.1 of Nitrospiraceae bacterium. GTDB lineage: Bacteria > Nitrospirota > Nitrospiria > Nitrospirales > Nitrospiraceae > Palsa-1315. The sequence goes on from JANOJM010000330.1 coordinate 7,522, forward strand.
CGCGCAGCCGCCTCCTCTGCGGGCATGCTTTCATACATCTTTGCCAGCTGCGCGAGTTGTTGCGCGCGAATGTCGACTGGGCGTTTGCCCTCTGAAGCTTGTTGAACCAAGACCGCCTTCTCCTGCTCAAGGCGGCGTTTCTCTACCGCCTCAACTTTGCTCAATATCTGCTCAACTTCAGCTTTGAGAATCGCTAACTGCCCCTCGGACGTCCGAACTGCTTGCTCGCGACGATCCAAATCCTGCTTCCGCTGCTGGAACATCGCAACCATTTCCTCCGGCACAACGAGCGCTGGTCCTTGGAGCAGTTCAGCCTCCGGCGCGGGCAATTCACCCTCCGATTTCTTCATCGCTTCTGTCGAAACCGGCCGCTGCGGCTCAAGCCCCTGCTCAGCCGAAGCCTGGACGAGTTGCAGCATCGTCCAGATCATCGCGATGATAACGCTGATTCCGGCGCCGACTGCCCACAACCGACCACTCCACCCGGGAGGCTCAAGCCGGTTTGTTTTGTTTATTTGGTTGATTTGCTTCATCTGGTTGATCACATCACACTCACACGACGCGCCGCCTCATCCATTTCCATTTGATCGATTCTATCTTGCACAAGCTGACGTTGTTGGCAAATACGTTCGGCCAGCCGATCGACGGTGCGACGATCTTGCATGGCTTCGCGCAGTTCGGCCTGTTTCTGACTCCAGGCTCCACTGAGTCGCACTTCCTCCTGCCGCGCTTGCGCCAACAAGGATGTCCCGGCCTGAAAACGGGACTGCCACACGAGAAACTCATCCAGCGTCACCCCTGTACCGGCCTTGGCCAAATATGCGTGTGTCGTCAGTTTCATATGCTCATCAAGCAGACGAACGCGCGCTTCTGCCTCATGGAGATCTTGACGCAGTTGGAAGAGGTCCATCCGTGCGACCTCTTCCAACTGGGCCCGATAGCGTCTCAACACATCGAGTTTCATGCTGTCGCCTTCACCAGGGTGAGTAATTCTTGGATCGAGTCGCCGATCGAGACGGATTGCTCGATATCCTGACGAAGAAAGGCATTGATGCCGTCTTGGGCTCCCACGGCCTTGTCGAGATCGCGGTTCGTGCCGGCCTTATAGGCCCCCAGCAGGATAAGATCCTCAGATTGCTGGTATCGCGCCTGAAGCTCGATCATGGACCGGACTGCCGTATAGTGATCACGCCCCACAATATCTTTCATTACCCGACTGGTACTGTTCAGAAGATCGATCGCCGGAAAATGGTTGCGCGCAGCCAATTGCCTCGAGAGCACAATGTGGCCGTCCAGAATCGACCGAACTGTTTCTGCGATGGGATCGGAGAGTTCGTCACTCTCCACAAGAACCGTATAGAGTCCGGTAATCGCACCGGAACCGGAGCCGGTCCCAACTCGTTCCAGGAGCTTGGGCAACATTGTAAAGACAGAGGGGGTATATCCCTTTGTGGTCGGCGGTTCCCCGATGGCGAGTCCGACTTCGCGTTGGCTATGGGCCAGGCGGGTCAGTGAATCCATCATCAGGAGAACCTGCTTACCACAGTCGCGGAAGTACTCTGCAATCGCCGTCGCAATCAACGCGCCTCGTAATCGCACGAGCGGCGGTTGGTCTGATGTCGCCACGATCACCACCGAGCGGCTGAGTGCTTCAGGGGTCAAATCGCGCTCCAGAAATTCGTTGACTTCCCGTCCCCGCTCACCGATGAGGGCGATGACATTCACGTCGGCCTTTGTGTAGCGGCTGATCATCCCGAGCAACACGCTCTTCCCGACGCCGGAGCTGGCAAAAATACCGACCTTCTGGCCACGTCCGCACGTGAGGCAGGCGTTGATCGCTCGAATGCCCAAATCAAGCGGTTCTGCGATGCGCGTTCTCTTCAGAGGGTTGATCGGCGCGGCATGCAACGGGTAACGCTGTTCGGTCATGAGGGGACCGCGGCCATCTAGCGGCTCTCCAAGCCCGTTGAGCACACGGCCTAGTAGTTGTTGGCCAACCGGAACCGAGGCACAGCGCCCTTTCATCAGCAACCGGCTGCCGGGGCCGATCCCGCGCATCTCACCCAGCGGCATCAGCAATACACGATCGCCGCGAAACCCCACCACTTCAGCCGGCACGATTTCCTCTCCATCCTCACGCGTGACGTCACACAGCTCTCCGACCGACGTCATTGGGCCATAACCTTCAATCACAATCCCAACGGCCTGCGCCACACGACCCGAGACCGCAAGAGGGTCTGTCTGTTCAATGAGATCGACGAGATTCACGGGGGCCTCGTTTCTGTAGGGCCTCTCCGAGGCGCAGCAATTGCTGGTCCAGAGAGGCATCAACCAGTCGATTCGTCGATTGCACAACACAACTTCCGCGAGAGAGAGACGAATCTCCTTCGATATGCATCGCAAAAGCCGGGGGCCGATCGCGGCACAACTCTGCGCGAGCCGCCTCTAGGACGAGAGCGTCGGACGGATGCGTACGCACAGTGACGACCCCCGCCTCCCTGACCGTCGACAAGGCCGACTTCAGCAATGCGGTCACGGCATCCTGACGTTCGATCATCGTGTCGCGCAGGATGCGCGTCGCCAGGCTGAAGGCTAGCGCCGTCACGTCGTCTTCGATGGTCTGATGCAGCGATGCCCGGGTATCGTCGAATCGACGAACTGCGCCGGCCAAGAGCACCTGCTCCTGTTGTCTGGCTGCCGCGACTCGTGCGTCTGCTCGTCGTTCACCCTCAACAATGCCTTGATCGTAGTCCGAGGGACCCTGATCACCGATAAATCGGTCGCCGGTACCGAAATCGGTCAGCGCAAGACTGCGGCAGCGAACCCCGGAGGCGCGAATCACCGCCTGCTTGAGAACCGTATTCTCCGAACGCAGATGATACAGGTCGAGGAGGCGATTCACGGCCAGCTGTAGCGCTTCGACATCGAACGGTTTCATCAGAAACTCCGCCGCTCCTGCCTTCATCGCCTGAACCGCGAGATCCACAGTGCCATATCCGGTCATCACCAGCCCCAACAGACGGTGATCGAGATCACTGGCCTGCTGGAGCAGCGCGATGCCGTCTTGGTCCGGCAATTTGACGTCGGTGATCAAGAGCGAGACAGGAGACTCTTTTAATGCTGAAAGGGCTTCCCGTGCGGACCCAACCGCGCGCACACGATGCCCCGCCGATTGCAACAGCTTCACCAATAGCTCCCGGATCGCCTCTTCATCGTCGACGACTAAGATCGAACTGTTTCGTTGCCCGCCGGGGCCGACGTATGGCTGGGCGACTGCCGACTGTCCATTCGTAGCCTGTTCCATTTACAGCATCGCCTCCGCTCCACCGGCGCCGCCGATGACGATACGCCCTTCCTCTTCGAGTTTCCGGCAGACTTTGAGAATATTCTGCTGCGCCTTCTCGACATCCGCCACCTTCATCGGCCCCCTTGCCTCCATGTCGTCTTTCAACATCTCCGATGCGCGGCTCGACATATTTTTCAGGAACTTCTCCTTGGTTTCCGGGCTCGCTCCACGCAATGCCACCGGAAGATCCTCTTTACTGACTTCTTTCATCAGTTCTTGCATGCCACGGTCATCGAGCTTGATCAGGTCGTCGAAGACGAACATCAGCCCCCGGATGGTATCGGCCAATTGCTGATCACGCTCGGCAATCTTCGACATGATGCTTCCCTCCGTGGCTTTGTCGAGGGTTGTCAGAATATTCGCGGCCGCTTCAGCGCCTCCGACGCTGGTCGCACGAGTGCCGGTAATTGCGACGAGTGAACTCTGCAATGCGTCGCTGAGTTCCTCCAGCACGCTGGGCTGCAAATCCTCCATCGTCGCGAGGCGCAAGGCGACATCCGCGCGGAGGGTTTCAGGCAAATCGGCCATAACGACACCGGCCTGATCCGGTTCCATGTGCGCCAGGATCACGGAGATCGTCTGGGGATGCTCGGTCTTGATCATTTGTGAAACGGCCTTGGCATCGACCCACTTCATTGCATCGAGCCCCGGATACACCTTGCTGGTCATGGACTCGAGCATGCGGTTGGCTTTTTCAGGGCCGAGCGCCTTGGACAGAATGGTTTTGATGTAGTCTTTCCCATGGAACGACATCTGACCGTTTGCGCTCGCCTTCTCAAATTCATCGATGACGATCGACTCCTCTTCCCTGGTGATATTTGCCGTCGCATTCATGGAGGCCCCCAGCCGGCGGATCTCCTTCGGGTCGAGGCTCTTCATCACCAACGCCGCAGCGTCCTCTCCAATAGCTTTCAGGAGAATAGCCGCCTTTTGCTCGCCGCTAAGTTCCGTGGCCATCGTTACATGCGCCTCACTAGCTGGTCTTCAACCATTGTTTGACGACCAGCGCCGTGGTATCAGGATTGCCCCGAGCCATATCGACGATCTGTGAGCGGGGCTTTCCCGTCAATGACGCTTCGATCTGACTCACCGAAGCGGGAAGCGGCGGCGTAGTTCCCTCAGCCGATGACCCATTCGATGACCCAGCCGTTCCCAGCATCGCCATCAGAGGGCGTACCACCATGAAAAGGATCAGGAGAAAGAGACCTCCCCCAACCCCATAGCGAATATAGGGCGTGAAGGAGCTGGCCGGTTCTGCTGCGGCCTCGATGCCTTGTGCCGGCGGTTCTTCCGTCGCGATATCAAATTGCACATTGGTCACCTGGACTTGATCCTGCCGCTCTGCAGAATAGCCCATGGCTTTTTTGACAATCTCTTCGATGCGCTTCATGTCCTCTTCAGGCCGTGCCATATATTTCTTCGCCGTATCGCTTCCGGCCTTCCCTGCCTCGGACGGCGCAGCCATTTCATAGATACCGTCCACCAGCACCGCCACGGAAAGTTGCTTGATGCTGCCGCTGGACTCCACGACCCGTGAGACCGTCCGGCTGATTTCGTAATTGACGGTTTCGTTCTTGGTCTGATTGTTGCTCGAACTCGTTTGAGCCGGCTCTTGAGCTGTCCCTTCCGGGACATTCGACTGGACACCCGGCACGCCACCGGATACGCCATTGGCTCCGTTGGCCTTTTCCTGACCTCGCTGCTCGCTTCGAACGACTTGACTGTTCGGATCGTACCGCTCTTCGGTGGTTTCCACTTTTCGGAAATCGAGAATGCTGGATACCCGCACCACGGCTTTATTCACTCCGACGATTCGTTCCAACATGCTCTGGATGCGTGTCTCGATATCCTTTTCAACCGTTCGCTGGTATTCCAACTGTGAGCCAGTGAGTCCCGCTGCATCGTCGCTCCCGGCTGCAGATGAAAGGAGCCGTCCATGTCCATCCACCACGGTGACATCCTTGACTTGCAGGCCCTCGACGCTGCTCGACACGAGGTGGACGATTCCATTCACTTGAGTTTTGGCGAGAGTCTGTCCATTCCGCAACGACAAGACGACGGACGCGCGTGACCGATTGTTCTCATCGTTGGAGAACAACCGCCGTTCCGGGGTGGCGAGGTGGACGCGGGCCCGTTCGATCTCCGGCATTTGCGCAATCGTCCGCGCCAGCTCCCCTTGCAACGCGCGACGATAATTGAGCTTCTGGACGAAATCAGACATGCCGATCGTGGTTCGATCGAAAATCTCAAAACCCACTCCACCACCATGGGGAAGCCCCTGAGTGGCCAATTGCAATCGCAACTCATGGACTTGTGCGCTGGGAACAAGGACCGTGTTCCCGCCTCCGGTCGTCTCATACGGCACTTTCGTCTCTTTCAGCTTTTCTACAATCCCTCCCGCATCCTCGGGATTGAGGTTCGTGAATAGTACCTGCATATCGGGCTGTTGCGTCCACAGGGCGATCGCGATAAGACCGGCAATAGAGCCGGCAAGCGCAATCAGAACGATCATGCGTTGATTGATGGAAAACTTAGACAGCATAAGTGGCCCTTCTCCTCAGTAACCGACATGGCACAATACGAACAGCTCCTGCAGGATACTCAAAAAGGCGACCTTCTCACCCGCCCAACCCCGGCGCGCCAAGACGCGCCGTTCCGCAGGCAAGGCCGCAGGCGAATCGAAACCGGAGGCGTACCCTCAGGGGTACGTTGAGGATTTCGATGAACCGAGAACGAAGCTGGCGGGCTTTTTCAGCATCCTGCTATATTTGCATCCGCTGAATTTCTTCATACGCCGACACCAACTTGTTCCTGATCTGCATCATCAGCTGGAAGGACACATCGGCTTCCTGTAAGGCCACCATTGCCTGATGGATATTCTGAGTCTGGCCGGTCATCAGCGCCTCGGTCGCCTGGCCCGCTTCCAATTGAATATCGTTGGCTTTACCGATCGCTTGCTGCAGCGTATTCATGAATCCGCTTGATGGAGCGCCACCGGCCGCATGAGAAGCGGTGGCGTTTTCCAGCCTGGACAGGGTCGGCATTGTGATGGCTTTAATCTGATCCACGGCTACCTCCCGATCTCCAGCGCCTTATTCCACATGGCGCGGGTCGCGTTGATCGCTTGCACGTTGGCTTCGTAGGAACGGGACGCCCCCATCATATTCACCATTTCGTCCATGACATTGATGTTCGGCATCTTGACGAATCCTTTCTTGTCGGCATCCGGATGGCGCGGATCATAGATCACCTGCCCGGGCCTCTTATCTTCCTGCACTCGTAGCACCTTGACTCCATCGAGCGCATGAGCCCCTGGCCCCGTCGACACCTGTCGAAACGTCCGTTGGAATGGGCTGGCGACCGGCGTGGATTGAAACACCACATCCCGGCGCTTATAGGGACCGCCTTCAGGCGTATGGGTGGACTGTGCATTCGCCAGATTGCTGGAAATCACATTGAGACGTTGACGTTGCGCATCTAAGGCGGTCACAGACACCGCCATGCTGTCGGTCATTTCCATACGTAACCTCCTTCATAGGCGAATGGTGAAAGGCCAGAGGTAGGGGCCGGAGAATCCGGAACTCCCAGTCTCTTCACGTTACCGCCCCTCACGAATGGCATTGAGTAACCCTCGAAATTTCCTCGCGAGCAAATCTGCGGCAGCATTGTACTGCATGGCGTTTTCCGACATTTTCGCCATCTCCAGCTCGATGTTCACCGAGTTGGCATCCAAGGGAATATCCCCCGCAGGCACGGAGCCGAGCTTCCCCATGACCTGTTGCACCGGGTTTCCGCGTGGACCGATGTGCTGACCCTGAGTCACCGCGAGTGAGACAAAATCTCTCCCACGATTCGCAGCCTGCAAGGAATCCTGAAAACTGAGCTCGGTGGCGCGATAGCCAGGCGTTTCTTCGTTCGCGATGTTCGAAGCGATCACCCGCTGCCTGGCTTGCCGTAAATCCAGCGTGCGATTGAGCAATTGCATGGTGCGATCAAAAATCATCATGGTACATCCCTCCTGTTATCGTCTCGTACCTAACTCAGGGGTCCAGGCTGAAGGGGTTCAGGCTGACGTGTTCGGAACTTCGACCTTCAGCCTGTGTCCCTTCAGCCTAATTACCTGGGCCGTTACCCCTTCAGCCTATCTACCTATCTACATCGTCACATCTGCCGATCGGCAAATAGTGCCGGATGTTTTCTGCCCACTCCCCATACCCTGATGAATGGCCGGATTATGCGGAGTCCTGACAACTTGCCCCTCGATATTCTCGAAGCTTGTTACGTAACGTACGGATGCTGATCCCCAGTTCTTTCGCAGCATGAGTACGATTCTCCCTCACTCGTGTGAGGGTCTGAAAAATTAGTTCCCGCTCCATTTCCCATAGAGAACCGTTTCCGGAAGGCTGCGGTACGGATGAGACTGGAACGGGAGACACCGGCTGACCGCCGGATTCCACCAACAAGTGGCTCGGAAGGATCGGCTCCTTCCCGGCTAAGAGCACGGCACGTTCCATGACGTTTTGCAGTTCGCGCACGTTCCCCTTCCAGCGTCTGTCCTGGAGCATTGCGTAGGCCTCCGCCGACACTGTCGGCAGCGGAACGCTATTGCGCGCCGCGGAGACTGCCACGAAATGCCTCGCGAGCAATGGAATGTCCGCGGGCCGCTCCCGCAACGGAGGGACGGTGATAGGGAATACATTCAAACGGTAATACAAGTCCTCCCGAAACCGGCCCTGCTCCACTTCATGGTAGAGCGATCGATTGGTCGTCCCAATGACCCGAATATTCACCGGCACAGGATCCTTACCTCCTACTCGATCCACTTCCCGCTCCTGGATCACTCGGAGTAACTTGGCCTGCAAGCCCATGTTCATTTCGCTAATTTCATCCAGCAACAATGTGCCGGTATGCGCCATCTCAAACTTGCCGATTTTTTTCATGATGGCACCGGTAAAGGCTCCACGCTCATGACCGAACAGTTCGCTCTCCAGAAGCCCGTCGGGTAAGGCCGCACAATTCACGGCAATAAACGGCCGGTGCGCACGAGGGCTTCTACTATGGATAAAGCGGGCCAGCAGTTCTTTCCCTGTGCCGCTTTCTCCATTGATAAGGATCGTGGCTTGACTCGTAGCGACTCCCTCCACGGTACTGAGCAAACGGGCCATGCCAGGATCTTGAGTCAGAATGGACCGCTGGTCGATCGGCGCAGGCGATGACGCCGAGGCATCAGCGCCACGCGCTTTCAGATTGGCGATTACTCGCTCGAGCAGGTCCGTGGAGAACGGCTTGAGAATGTAATCGCTTGCCCCGTATTTCATCGCGTCCACGGCGGTCTCCACCGTCCCGTAGGCGGTCATCAGGACCATCAACGTCTGCGGCGAGTGGCGTTTGATCTCCTTGATCAGATCGAGACCGCCAAGTCGCGGCATCTTCAGATCAGTCACCACCAACCAGGGTTTATAGCGGCTGACCCGTTCCACGGCGTCGGCGCCATCGACTGCGCCTTGTACGTCATAGCCGAGACGACGAACGGACTCCACTAAGGCCGTCCGCATGGAGGGATCGTCATCGACGATCAAAATTCGTTCGACTTGCGCAGGAGCTTCTGTCGCAAGACCTACTATGCCCTGTTCGCTCATGCGGAAGTCTCCTCTTCAAAGAAATGGCGCTCGCCGATCATGGGAGAGACATCGGCTCCGTCTCCGCGATCAGGATCAGGCGATTCCGGCGGCTCGATGCGAACCGTTTCTCGACGATGTGGCAGCACCATCGTCAATGTCGTACCGCATCCTTCAACGCTTGCCACATCGATCCGGCCCCGATGGGCTTCGACAATCGCGTGGACGATGGCCAATCCTAATCCGGTACCTTCGTCTCTCGTGGTGAAAAATGGGTCGAAAATCTTCGAGCGCTGGGCCGCAGCAATGCCTACGCCGGTATCCGAGACCGAGAGACGAAACGCCGGCCCTCCGGGAGCCTGTTCCTCTGTGAGAGTCGCCGACAACGTCAGCGTTCCACTGTCTGGCATGGCGTGGATGCTGTTCAGAATCAAGTTCAGGAGTACTTGCTTCATTTGCCCCGCATCGCACCACATCCGAGATGCCAGAGGATCGACCTCCAAGCGAATGTCGATTCTGGTGTTGGCGACGGCATGGGCGGCGAGCGTCAACGCATCGAGCATGAGCGCTTCCGTCTCGTGCCACTCCCCATGGGAACAATCCGGCTTGGTATAGGTCAACAGATTGGTGAGCAAACGATTCATCATGTGGACAGACGATGAGATATGTTCGGCGTAACCTTGCAATGCGGGAGCGCCGCTCAAATCACGGCGCAGCATCGATGCAAAGAGTTCGATGCTGCCGAGGGGATTTCGGATTTCGTGGGCAATCCGGCCGACCATCTCGCCCATGGCCGCCAGCCGATTGCGGCGCTGCAGCCGATCTTCTAGTTCTCGTACCGCCGTGACGTCCTGAATCAAGAGCAAGCTCCCGGCATGGCGCCCTTCGCTGTTCTGCAAGACGCGGTGGGAGAGTGCGACAGCCGCCCCTTGTTGCGTCGTCAAGGGATAGACGTCGCCGTCCAGCTCTGCCTCCTTGAGACAGAGGGCTAAGGATCGTCCGATAATCTGTCCGCGCTTGAGCCCAAGGAATTGCTCACCGGCCTGGTTACACCGTGTGATCGCCCCTTCCGTATCCATGACGAGCAATCCCGTAGAAAGAGACTCGACAATCGCCGTCAAGTGCTCCCGTAGTTCTTCATTTGCGCGCAGATTCAGACTGAGCGCCTCGTTGCGGTCAGCCAGTTCTACGTCAAGATGCTCCAACCGTGATGTTAATGTCTGATAGGACTGTTGCAACGTCGCCGCCGCATCGTCGAAACT
>JANOJM010000331.1:0-3560 GCA_031418735.1 Nitrospiraceae bacterium
AACCAATCATTTTCCTTGAAATCCTTGAGATAGCGCAAATACTTGACCGCCGCTTCCGTCGACATTTCCAGATTGCGGCGTTCGTCAAGGACCGCGTCGCTCTTGAGACGATAGCGGCGTCCGGTGGAGGGGATGAACTGCCATGGCCCGGACGCTTTCGCCTTTGAGTAGGCGGCAGCCACACATTTGCTCTCCACCAGCAACATATACTTGAGGTCGTCCGGTAACCCAGCCTCGGCCAACTGTTTTTCAGCGGGAGGAAAACAACGTCCGGTTCGTTTGGCGAGAATGATACTTTCGCCCTGGTCCTCCAGAAATTGATAGAACTCATATTCGATACGTTCACGTACCTGCCAGTTATCGAGCGGAACCGGTTGGCCGGCAAAGGTCAACTTGTCAGGCAACTTAAACGAACTGAGGAAGTAGCGCTCTCCGTCTCGCTTGATTTCCGGAAGAATGACGAGGCGATCTTCCGGCTCGTTGGGGTCCTCAAGAGGATCGACCAGAATCACCTCTCGATCTGGTTCTCCATTGGCGCCAGATCGAGGCGTACTCTCCTTTGCCTCGGACTGTTCAGCTTGCGCCTGTGCCCCTGTCATAATCGGAAGCATGAGCACCATCCATAACCCGTTGAGTGCCAAGACTCTTCGAACCCATATCGTCATGCCCATCCTGCCTCCTACGTACAGTGAACGATCCATAGCAACTTTGTATGCTAACAGTCTGATAAGGGACCGGCAAGCATGATCGACTTTCAGATTCGTGCTAGACTGCGCGACTATGCGTGCGCTGGCCCTCCTCAATGATCGCATCACCCACTGCACCGCCTGTTCACGGCTCGTCACCTATCGGGAGACGATCGCCAGAGAGAAGCGGAAGCAGTATGAGGACTGGACCTATTGGGGGCGCCCAGTCCCCGGATTCGGAGATTCCCATGCCCGCCTCTACGTGCTCGGACTAGCTCCTGCTGCCCACGGCGCCAACCGAACCGGACGGGTATTTACAGGCGATCGCAGCGGGGATTGGCTCTATGACGCCTTACACCGATTTGGCTTCGCCAACCAACCAGGCTCACACCACCGGGATGACGGGCTGAAGCTATCGGACTGTTACATTGGCGCCACGATCCGTTGCGCGCCGCCAGACAACAAACCGGCCCCTGAAGAATTTACAGCCTGCCGTCCCTATTTGCGGGAAGAGCTCCGATTATTGCGGAAGGTCCGTGTGGTTGTGGCGCTGGGCAAGATTGCGTTCGATCATTACTTGAAAGCCTGCCGTGATGAGGGGTTGCAACTTCCTTCACCGCTTCCGAAATTTTCCCATGGCATCGTCCAGGTTCTTCCCTGGAACATTACTCTGATCGGCTCATACCATCCAAGCCAACAAAATACCTTCACCGGTCTATTGACCAGACCGATGTTTCACCACATCTTCTCAACGGCTCGACAGCGACTGGCCGGATCGGCAGATAAATGAGTCGGCCAGCACGACCGCGGCGAGCTGTCACTTCATAAGGGGTAGGTGGGCGAGAGCCGTTCTCCTCTTCATCTCTCATAAAGGAGTGGCCAAGGCTGCCCTCAACTGCGCGCATCGAACGAGCACAGTTTCATCGTGCGCGTTCTGCGAGCAAGGAGGGCACCTGGCCGCTCCCCCCACTTTCCCAAGCATCCTGCTGCGGTTTACTTCTTCGCTTGTGCGTCCCAATCCGCCAGAAACTTCTTGAGCCCGCTATCGGTCAGGGGGTGTTTTACCATCTGTTGAAAAATCGAGAAGGGCATCGTACAGATATGTCCACCGGCCAGCGCAGCTTCGACGACGTGCTGAGGATGACGCACACTTGCCACCAACACCTGGGTCTTATAGTCATAATTGCGGTAGATGGTCAGGATCTGGCGGATGAGTTCCATTCCGTTTGAACTGATGTCGTCAAGCCGGCCGATGAAGGGTGAGACGCACCATGCACCGGCTTTTGCTGCGAGGAGCGCCTGGGTTGGAGAAAAGCACAATGTGACGTTCACCTTGATGCCCTCGGCGGCCAATCTCTTGGTGGCCTTCAACCCTTCCGCAATCAACGGCACCTTCACAACGATGTTCTTATGGATCTTCGCAAGTTCCTTCCCTTCCTTCACCATGGCATCGGCTTCGAGGCTGACGACTTCTGCACTGATCGGCCCATCCACGATGTTGCAAATTTCGATGAGCATTTCCTTGAAGCTGCGCCCTTCCTTGGCGACAAGCGACGGATTCGTGGTCACTCCGTCAAGAAGTCCGAGGCTGGCCGCCTCCTGGATTTCTTTGACATTGGCTGTATCAAGAAAGAATTTCATGGCATTGTCCTTTCATGTCGAGATGAGAAATCATTGTGGTCAGTTCATTATCGGTTATTCTATGAAGAACTCAACCTGGCTACAATCCTCTACCAACATACGCCAGTTTGACAGGCCCAAGACTGCCGGTTAGAATCCGGTTATTCAGCATGGCTCGTTTTTACACTGCTTATATCCATACGACCGGGGAGAATGCATGATGCGACGATCGGCCTGGGTGCTCCTGTTCAGTCTGGTCCTGACCGGCTGCGGCGGCGGTAATCCCTATCTTGAACAGTCACTCAAACCGGCTGAGCTTCAAGGCAAGGACAAGGCCTGGTTTGAGAAAAACTGGGGAGCACCGAGCGGCAAGGCCACGAGATTTTTTGGCGGAGAAACCTGGACCTACTATCGCATCGCCGGTGGCAAATCAGGCCTACCTCTCTTTAACTTCACCCCTAATCAGTGCCAGATCACGCTCAAATTCGACAAAGAAGAAAAACTGTCCGATTCCAGTTACTCAGGCTGTTAACCGGCGAGTTTCCCCTGAAATTTATGCGCGCAGGATCGGCTGCAGAAATAATACTTCTGCCCCCCAATATCTTCCGTTATTGCCGCTTCCCGTGGAACAAACACTAAGCAAACAGGATCCTGAACCATGTGATCCTTACCGGGGAGGAGACTCTCCAGCTCACCCTGGCCTTTGAGCGCTCGAACAGCACGCCGGATGAGAAAATACAGCACCACAAGTAGCCCGAGAATGAGGATAATTCTATACATAGTGGGGTGTCCTTACTGATGCCACAATCCTATGGGACAGCGTGACCACTGTCAAGGGCTCCTTACTCTATCTTGGCTGATATACTGACGAATTTTCGTTCTCACCTTCTATTCGAATGGCCTAGCTGTGCATGGGCGGAAGGGCCTACCTTCAAAGATAAATCAGTACTTCAGGTGGGTATGCTTCCGCATTCTATCATGGTAGATTGCGTCATGACGATTTGTGATAAATGCCGCGGTGCGATGTTACCGGAACGGGCAGTGGATCTGAACGCAGGGCTAGCGATCACAGTGTTTGCGTGTTTGAACTGTGGTCGCCGGAAATCAGCGGACCAGGAACCTCGGCCTATTACCGCAAGACATTAACCGGCGCTATGACAGAACCGAAACCGCTCACGTACGACGAGCACAAGGCAGCTGAAGCCGCCTTCCGTGGCGATCCGCCCAATGACGATTGGACGGATTCAGCCCAGG
>JANOJM010000332.1:0-2918 GCA_031418735.1 Nitrospiraceae bacterium
ACTGTCGGCCTGCTCCTTGGCAGCTTGACCATTTTTACCGCCAAGCTCGCCTGGGCTTTCGGGGTTTCGCCCTCAGGAGCCGTCGTTTCTCTCCCTAACAAGATACTGAAAGAATCCACCAGCGCCATAGATCCTGCCGCGTGAGACGAGAGATACACGAGATCGGATATCCTGCAACATCTTTTCTATTGCATCACAGGTGCAGACCATAGATATTCCCGCATGCTAAAATATGTTCCCTAGCGTCCTGCTTGATTGAAAGACCACTCCTTGGAAGAACCCCTGACATTTCATGATCGCCATGGTCACGGCATTGCCGCGGTCCTGAGCGCGCCTGACAGACCAACGACGCGGCTCGCCGTGCTCTGCCATGGATTTCTCTCCGACAAGAACAGTACGACCAATAAGACCTTGACCCGCCTCCTCAATGAACAGGGTCTGGCAACCTTGCGCTTCGACTTTTTCGGCCAAGGAGAGAGTGATGGCCCGTTCGAAGAGATCACGACAACTCTAGCCGTGCATCAAGCAGAAGCCGCATTGGATCTAGTCATTGCCCGGGGCTATGACCGAATCGGACTCGTCGGTTCAAGTTTCGGAGGACTCGTCGCCATCCTCACCGCAGCTCAGCGTCGCGATATCGCCTGTTTGGCCCTCAAATGTCCCGTGGTGGACTTTGCGGAAGAGCTTCGCGTAACGTTTGGCGCTGGCGAGTTGGCTCGCTGGCAGGCCACGGACACGGTTCCGAACATTACGGGAGGATCTGATCGAGTCCGTTTGCGGTATGATTTTTACAAGGACTGCCTCAGACAGATCGCCTATGGACCGGCTGAACATATCACCGTGCCCACACTGATTGTCCAGGGTCAACAGGACGAATGTGTTCCCCTCCATCAAAGCCAGCGGCTGTATGACGCGCTGAGAGGGCCAAAGAAGCTGGATCTCCTGCCACACGCCGATCATCGCTTTACCAGAGGAGAGGATTTTCACCAGATGACCACATCGATCGCTGATTGGCTCGTTACCCATCTCCAAACGAGACGTGAAGCGTGAAACGTATCTCGTTATTCGCATAAGAGCGATCAATCTACGATTGCAGTAACCGCCGCTCATGAAAATCCAGTCCGTATGGTTCTCTACCAGGATGCACAAATAGACCATCCAACAAGGCCGCCGGGTGTCTGGCGACTGAGGCGTACCCTTTGGGTACGTCGCAGGGAGACAGACGACTGAGAACGACGTTGGGCGTCTATTTCAGCATCCTGCTAAGATTTGGCGCAGCGGAAACCGGTATAACTATTGCGCGCCTCAGGTGAGAGCTTGAATCGCCCATAGGTGAGAAGGTATTTCGGCAGGTCCGACCACGATCCACCGCGTAACACTTTAAATTTCCCCTGGTCGGGGCCTTGCGGATTGTGTTCCGGCGAGGTTTTGTAATAGTCCGCACCATACCAATCCTGCACCCACTCCCAAACATTCCCAGCCATTTGGTAAAGCCCATAGGGACTCTTACCCTGCTCATAGGACTGCACGGGCATCAAAACCTGGCTATAGCTGAACCGTGCGCCCAAGGCGAAATTCGCCAGATTCTTGTCGGGAGACTGATTACCCCAGGGATACAACCTTCCATCCGTTCCTCTGGCTGACTTCTCCCATTCCGCTTCGGTGGGAAGCCGCTTTCCCTTCCATTGGCAATAGGCATAGGCGTCCGGCCAGTCCACGCCGATCACCGGACGATTGCGATGCTGCGACAGGTCGACCCTCTCCCATTCCCATGGCGCGAGGCGATTTGTGGCCGTAAGGAACGATGCGTACTGCCCTGCCGTCACTTCGTGGAGATCTATCAAGAAGGCGGGCAACCAGATTTGATGCTTGGGACGTTCATCCTCTAGCGCCTGCATCCCATCCAATCCCATTGCGAACTCGCCGGCAGGAATCTCAACCAGAGGAGTATCAGCAACAGCCGTCTGGTCCAAGGCCTTGGGCTTCCCAAGCCGATCAAGTTGAGCCTGGGCATTAGTATCGGAGATAAGGAGGAGAAGGATGGTCAAAACGATCGATGTTCTCACCCGCCCAACCCCAGCGGCAATTCCACCCTCCCGCCCTGAGGCTACCAAGATAGCCTCTTTGCCCATGGACGCGCCTTTTACCACGCAAGGCCGCAGGGAGTTTAAACGCCGAGGCGTACGCGGAAGAATGCTCAAAAAGGCCATCCAACGCGGCCGCAGGCGAGAGAAAACCGGAGGCGTAATGTTCTCACCCGCCCAACCCCGAGCTGCGGAGCAGCTCTTTCCCGAGGGGCTACGTTGAGGATTTTGTGGAGCCGAGAACAAAACTTGGGTCAGGCGCGTCTCGGCGCAACGAGGTTGGGTGGGTGAGAAGGTGGCCTTTTTCAGCATTCTTCTTTTCAGTGGATGATTCCACTAACCACCCAATGCCGATCATCCACAACATCGATCAACAGGCGCGTTAGATTCATCCGCGCCAACTGCGACCCGATCTCGTCTTCCGTGAAGGCTGCGAGCAACGAGTTGTAGAAATCTCTCCTCAGAATCTCCGGGGCTCCGGAGGCATACCGATCGACAATAGCCTGCGCCTCCTCCGACGACTCCGGCCTCAACAAATCCATCACCAGCACGGGTGAGCCAGGCTTCACTGCCAATCGTAGCTTGTGCCAAAACTGTAAAGGGTTCGGCACATGATGCAGCAGGCTATTGGAGATGGCTGCATCTACGATACTCACTCCGGCGAGATCCTGAAATCGTTCACAGCGGAAAGTAATACGGTTGGACAACCCTGCTTCCCGTACAGCTTCTTCAGCCAACCGCACCATCGGCTCCGACGCATCGACGCCGGTGATGCGACAAGCGGGCAGCGCTCGCGCGAAGCGAACGGGGATGTCGCCTGGCCCACAACCCAGG
>JANOJM010000333.1:0-5695 GCA_031418735.1 Nitrospiraceae bacterium
GCGAAATACTCCATCAGCGAGTCATCGGCCAGGAAGAAGCGGTGCAGGCTGTCGCAGATGCGGTGCTCCGCGCGCGCTCAGGCATCAAAGATCCGAATCGGCCCATCGGGTCGTTTCTCTTCCTTGGTCCGACAGGAGTCGGGAAAACCGAGTTGGCACGGACCCTTGCCGCGACGCTTTTCGATGACGACGCCAACCTGATTCGAATCGATATGTCCGAGTACATGGAGAAACACACCGTGGCCCGGCTGATCGGAGCCCCGCCAGGCTATATCGGCTATGAAGAAGGTGGTCAATTGACTGAAGCCGTTCGTCGGCGGCCGTTTTCCGTCATCCTGTTCGATGAGATTGAAAAGGCCCACCACGACGTCTTCAATGTCTTGCTGCAAGTCTTGGACGACGGACGATTGACGGACTCTCAAGGCCGAACCGTTGATTTTAAGAACACGGTGCTGATCATGACGTCGAACATCGGCAGCCCGCAGATTCTTGAAGCGCAGCAACGGCACGCCTCTTATGAGGAAGTCTGTTCTCTCGTCATGACGGAATTGCGAGAGCATTTCCGCCCTGAATTCTTGAACCGTATCGACGAGACGGTGGTATTCCATGCGCTGGAAACGGAGCAGCTCGCAAAGATTGTGGAGATTCAACTTGAGCGACTACGAGCACGATTGATAGAGCGGCGGATCTCCCTATTCGTAACGCCGGCGGCCTTACGGCATTTGGGTGAGCGTGGTTACGATCCGGCCTATGGGGCCAGGCCCTTAAAGCGATTGATCCAGCAGGAGATTGAAACGCCGATGGCGCGTCAGTTGGTCAAGGGTGAATTGCGTGATGGAGACACGGCAACCGTAGAACTGAAAGACCAGCAGATCGTGATTGTACCGACGGTCGCGGGGTAGCAGATAGGGATGGGCAGAGGTCAAGGTTCAGCGAAGGCGTGAATCGTCATCTTAGCCGAGGACGACGGATCCCCCCTTCAGATCTTGCGTCGTGCCACTGGCGCGCAACTTGTCGATCTTCCATTCTTCGGAAGACACCTGGAGCACATGGCCTTTGATCGTATGGAACTCCCCTTTCGTGAAGGCCACCACGTCAGGCGCCTTGACGGACAACTGTAAGATCACGGTTCCCGAAGCCAGATGCGTGAGCAACAGGCTCTTCGGAGTCTTATTCACTTCGTAGGCACGCTGCTCGTTGACCATCAGGGTGCTGTCGTTGAGCTTCGCCGTCACTTTCCCATTCGCGTTGAACAGGGCAAAATTCACGAGCAGGGAGCCAGTAACCGGTTTTAGCGCCACCTGAATTTGCGGAACCCCCTCGATTTCAATCATCCCGTCGGTGTTGCGGTAAAGATTCGAACCCACTTCCACATCCATGTATGGCCTCATTTCATTCTGCTGTGAGCATCATTCATTATGATTTCTTTATGCGATCCAGAATCAACGCGATACATCCGCCAAGCAGCCCCCCTCCCATGATAGTCGTGAAGAGCTCGACCAATTTGAGTTCCCACACGGACCCCTGCGCTTGCATGGCTTCACGAATGCCGCCCTGCAGCATGATCACGGCCAGCGCCATAGTAGCACCGACGATAAACCACCAGAGAAAGACTTTAACAGTCGGCCACACAGGAGACCTCAAAACTCCATTCGGCGATCGAGACTGCGGTATTGAATCGCTTCCGCCACATGCAGCAGCTCAATCTTATCAGAGCCTGCAAGATCAGCGATGGTTCTCGCTACACGCACAATGCGCCCGTGAGCCCGAGCGGATAATCCGAGTTTCGTCAACGCCTGTTCCAGCAACTCTTGAGCCGGCGTTTCCAAAGCACAATACCGCTTTAGGAGCCGCGGCTTCAACTGAGCATTCGAATGAATCCCGTCAAGACGATACCGGTGGCGCTGCCGATCACGCGCCTCCAGAACGCGCGAACGAATCATGGCGGAACTTTCCGGCACAGGACCACGATCGTGCAAGTCTCGCACGGAGACCGGCGGAACTTCGATATGCATATCGATTCGGTCTTGAAGCGGCCCGGACAATTTGGCTCGATAACGGCGAATTTGCTGAGGACTGCAGACACATTCACGCGTGCGATCTCCATAGTAACCGCAAGGGCAGGGATTCATCGCAGCGATCAACATAAACCGTGCAGGGTAGCGGAGCGAGCCGCTGGCCCTGGTCAGGATCACATACCCGTCCTCCAGCGGTTGCCGCAATCCGTCCAAGACAGGACGTCGAAACTCCGGGGATTCATCCAGGAACAATACGCCATTATGCGCCAAGGACACTTCTCCAGGCCGAGGAACTGTTCCGCCTCCAATAAGTCCTGCATCGGAAATACTGTGATGCGGAGCGCGAAAGGGACGAATCGTCAGCAGTGGATGATCCACGGGTAATTGCCCGGATACGCTATGGACCCGGGTCGTCTCGATCGCCTCGTCCGGCTCCATGAGGGGCAGAATCGTCGGCAGACGTTTTGCCAACATCGTCTTGCCGGAACCGGGCGGTCCCACCATCAAAAGATTGTGCCCTCCAGCTGCAGCGATCTCCAGGGCGCGCTTCGCATGGTCCTGTCCCTTCACATCGCCATAGTCGTCATCCTCAACAGGGCGAGTGGTGAAAAGTCTGTTCCAGTCTGCGTGAGCCGGCTCCAACGACACCGTGCCATTGAGAAATCCCACAGCCTCGGGGAGCGTGTGAAGCGGATAGGCCGTCACCCCCTGTATCACGGCCGCCTCTAGACTGTTCTGAGCCGGCAAAAGCAAACTATGGTTGGGCCGGCAGGCAATCCCGATGGATAAGGCGCCGGTAATCGCCCTGATGTGTCCATCCAGTGAGAGTTCTCCGATACAGACTCGGCCTTGCACATTCTGGGAAGGAATAACTTCCTCTGCGACGAGAATCCCAATGGCAATGGCCAGATCGAGCCCTGCCCCTTCTTTCTTAATGCCTGCCGGAGCAAGGTTCACCGTGATTTTCTTTGCCGGAAAATGGAAGCCCGTATTCTTGAGCGCGGAACGGACGCGATCGCGGCTCTCCCTCACGATGGCATCGGGCAGGCCGACAACTGAAAACTGTGGAAGCCCTCCGGCAATATCGACTTCCACGTCGATCAAATGCGCATCGATACCAACGAGTGCCGCACTCAGAACTTTTGCAAGCATGGGAACTCC
Organism: Nitrospiraceae bacterium; assembly: GCA_031418735.1. GTDB lineage: Bacteria > Nitrospirota > Nitrospiria > Nitrospirales > Nitrospiraceae > Palsa-1315. The sequence continues at coordinate 3,180 of JANOJM010000333.1, forward strand.
GGTACAAGGCATGGAGCTGGTGGATTATAGGAACCGTGTCGAATCGTTGCAATCGAAACATTGGAAAATGGCAGGAAAATGGTTCCATTTCCTTCTCGCTCAGGCCAATTCAACCGCTAGCACCCTCCTCTCCCCTTCTGTATAATCTCCCCCTATGTCTGTCCTGCCTCTCTCCCTACGATCAAGCCTGCAAGTACATGCCTCACACTTCCTGTCGCCCGGTCCAATGCCGGTGTGTTTCCTCCTTGGTGGCTTGATCATTGGGACAGGCAGCCCGATCTTGGCCCAAATACCTGGCCGTGCGACCACCCCATCGGGACCAGTTGGAGCAGCGATGGCCGTCCTTGCAACGCTGCAGGATGCCAATGTGCTTCCACCCGAAGGGACTCCCGAAGCGAATCGAGTCATCAAGTCTGTCATCCAATTTCAATCGGTGTATCTCAAGAGCAGTGATTCGGCGGTGCAAACATTTTTGAGTGACGCATTCGCAGCACAGAAAGGCAGCGATGCAAACGAAGCCGCATCTCGATTCCGCTCAGCAGGCTGGACGTCGAATACGCTTGAGGCGTTGAGTGAACAATGGGGCGTTACGGCGATCGATCAGCGAGAGCGGTTGACGCCTGGCTTCGGCCAGTTCAACGTCAGTCCTGCAGATTTTGATGTCTTGATGGAACTTGTTGCGAAGGCACGGACGGCCTTGGAGCAACGGGGGCAGAACATACATCAGGTGTTCGCGCAACGACGGCGGGAGATGCCGGGCAGCACACAATAACAGCAACAGGGAGGACTCAATGGCAACGAAAGCCTATATCCTAATCAAGGTCAAGGCCGGGAAGACAAAAGATGTCCTACAGACACTTAAGCGCCTTACCGGCGTCGAACAAGCCCACTCCTGCTTCGGACGGCCCGATATTATTTTGTTCATCGCGGTCTCGGACGAACGCGCCCTCTCCGACGTGGTGATTACAAAAATCCATCAAGTCGAGGGGGTGGAAGAAACAGATACGCATATCGTCGCGGACGCATAACTCAGCGAGACACGGGCGAGGCGGGCGGGAAAAGCGCGACAGGCGGCGATCCTTCTAACGAAGAGACGCGACGCTGACGCTGGCTCCGCCAAGCTCTGCTGAACGGTAGCAGGCATCGGACACCTCGACGGCCCGACAACCATCGCGCCCGGTAATAGGCGGTGGGCTGTTCGTTTCAATGGCATGGACAAAGGCGCGGAGCGTGGCGAGGATCGTCGGCTGCGGCTGGACGGCCCATTCCACAGGAGCGCTATCACCAATGACCCCGTTCACCCGCTGATGAAACCAATCAGCGGTGATCTGCCCCTGAGTTCCCACCCACTCCGTTCGTGCAACCCTTCCCGCTTCGACTCGTGCAACGTCGAAGAGACATCGCAGGCCGCTTGTAGTCTCTGCCTGCACGATCGCCATTGAGTCTGGTGCTACGCTCGGAAGCTGGTCCAACTCGCAGCGAACGGCGACCACCTCCTCGCCGGTGAGAAAGGACACCAGATCCAAGAGGTGAATCCCAAACTCCAAGAGTGCCCCGCGCTGACCCGGCATCAATGACCTGAGATGGGCGCTGGCTTTTGATTCAATCCGACTCGTGAAGGTGGCGTACCGAAGCCGGCCGATCTCCGGCAAATGTTCTTTCAAAAGTAGAATCGTCGAATCGAAACGCAAGGTCTGTGCGGTCATCAGCAACAGACCTGCCTCCTCTGCCGCCGCCACCATCATTCGCGCTTCTCGTCCTGTCGGTGCTAATGGCTTTTCAATGAGAATTGGCTTCCGCTCCTTTACCGCTTCTAGACAGATCTCTAGGCAAAGCGCTGGAGGGGTCACCACGACGATCGCCTCTACTCTCGGATCCGCGATCAAGGCGCGATAGTCCCCATAGACAGGGACGTCCGTCGCCGAGAGCAAAGGCAGTCTCTCCCCTATCCGTTTCCGGCAGAGAGCGGCAAGGCTTACCCCTGGCAGATCATGCAGAAGATGCTGGATATACCGGCTGCCATGCCTACCGGCGCCGATGAGACCGATTCGAAGCGGCATAGCCGTCAATTCCTTTGGAAGAAACAAACTGTAACCGCCATTGACTGTAGGGTCAACTAAAGGTCGATCCCTCAGTCGGATTGACAGCCCGGCAAGCCGGTCCCTATAGTACGCGCGCGATATGTCAGCCTTGCCTGATGAGAGTGCCCACAGCAAAGCCTGATGGAGAAGAGATTGCCGCAATGACAACGACCACTGCTCCCTTTACCTTGGATCAAATTGGCACAGGCACCGCTCGCTTTCCGAGCGGCATCGCCATTCCTACACAGACAGATGCTGCCGCCGATCCCTATATCCAGACACGCATCTCGAAACATGTGCATGTAGACTGTATTCAGTTTTGGCCTCAGGAAAAAGGGCTCTACCCAGGGCTCGTCCTCTTACATGAAGCCTGGGGGCTCACCGCGCAAATTAAGGATCTTGGAGCCAGACTGGCCTGCGAAGGCTACGGCGTCA
>JANOJM010000334.1:0-7937 GCA_031418735.1 Nitrospiraceae bacterium
CGCCGGATTTTGCATCGATGACGACGGTGTGAGGCTGCACAAGATCCTGTGCGAACAGCGGGGCCAATTGCAGAACCGCTGCCGTCGGATAACAGCCTGGCGAGGCCACCAACTTTGCTTTGGCGATAGCAGCTCGGTGCAATTCAGGAAGTCCGTAGACCGCGTCCTTCAGCAAGCCTGGATAGGTATGTGGTGTTTTATACCATTGTTCATAGACAGCTGGGTCCGTGAGCCGGTAGTCGGCGCTGAGGTCCACCACCAGTTTACCGGTTTTGAGACAGGCGGAAACTGGCTCTAACGATTTAGTATGGGGAAGGGCCAAGAAGACCGCGTCTGTCTGTTCCGCTAGGGCTTCCGGAGAAAGCGCTTGGAATGAGAGAGTCACGAGGCCGGCCAGACTCGGAAAAACCGTTCCGACGGGAGCCCCAGCGGATTTCTCGGACGTGACAGCGTGGAGATCGAAGTGCGGGTGGAGGGCTGCCAGGCGAACAAGCTCCGCTCCGGCATAACCACTGGCCCCTGCAATTGCGACGCGTACCTTTTTCATCTGTATTACCTGCCATGTGTGCCACGGGCACAAAAAAAGGGAAGGCGTGGAGCCTTCCCTTTTTCTGACTGTGGCTCCGATGTTTAACGCTTTGAGTACTGGAACCGCTTTCTCGCGCCCTTCTGTCCGTACTTTTTCCGCTCTTTGACGCGCGAATCGCGGGTCAGCAAGCCTTCCTTCTTCAAGGGTATACGGAGGGGTTGGTTGAGTTCCACCAACGCGCGTGAAATGGCATGGCGCAAGGCACCGGCTTGGCCGACCTGCCCGCCGCCTTGGACCGTGGCCTTGATCGAGTATTGCCCCATGACCCCGCCAATTTCGAGCGGGAACTGAATGATCTGCCTCAAGGTCAGGCGTGGGAAAGCCTTCTCTAGCGGTTGGTCATTGATCGTAATATCGCCGGCTGTCCCGGTGACCCAAGCTCTGGCAATGGCACATTTACGTCGTCCGGTCGCATATTGAGTCGCTACTGCCATGTCACAACGTCTCCTTCTTCGCGCACAGTGAAGTCTACAGGGTAATCGGTTCCGGTCGTTGCGCCTGGTGCGGATGGGTGGGTCCGACATAGACGCGGAGTTTCTTAGCCATATGGTTCCCCAAGGGATTCTTGGGGAGCATCCCCTCGATCGCCTTGGTCAAGAGTTCAGTCGGATCCTTTCGGAAGACATGCTGCGCCGTCGCGGTCTTGAGCCCTCCGGGAAAGCCACTATGATGGCGATAGAGTTTCGTGGTCATTTTATTGCCGGTCAAATGGACCTTCTCTGCGTTCACGATCACAATATGGTCTCCCATGTCCACATGGGGGGTAAAGGTCGGTCGGTGTTTGCCACGCAACATTCCGGCGACGCGGGCGGCCAATCTTCCCAGCGTCTTCCCCTCCGCATCCACGAGGTACCACTTTTCCTGCACATCTAACGGCTTTTGCATGTAGGTCAACATCGTTCTTCCCGCTCCTTCACTATCGAGTGAGTCAAGTTTCCTGTACTTCCGGTGTGCCGATATTCTTTGTGTCTAGTTTCGCCAGCCAGGCGTCGAGGTTCGTCGTGCTCCGCCGCTTCAGCACATCCTGGGTAATGTAGATCGGGCACGGGGCCCGGAGGGCCAACGAGATGGCATCGCTGGGCCTGGCATCGATTGTCCGCTCTAGGCCTTTGTTAGAGACATGGACCATGGCGTAATAGGTGCTGCTTTTGACATCAGCAATGACGACGCGTTGGATCGTGATGTTCAAATGCTCGGCAAAACTCTTGACCAAGTCATGGCTCATTGGCCGTGGCGTAATCATGGTATCGAGCGCTAATTTAATAGCGTTACCTTCAGCGGCGCCGACCCAAATCGGAAAGGTATCGAGGGCGCTATCCTGTCGGGCTAAGACGACGATCCTTGTGTCGGTGTTGGCCTCCTCAAGGATGCGATCCACCTTGTATTCAACGAGGTCTTGCTCTTTGGGTAGATCAGCGATGCTCATAATGCGTTTGGCTGAATTAGGAATCAAGTTTGCCGAAATCTTCCGGTTTGAGATTTTCAAGCCACTGTTCGAGCTCTTCAGAGCTCTGTTTGGTGAGAACTGAATTGTTCGCGAACACAGGGGCATTGCTCCGAAGCGCCAGTGCAATGGCGTCGCTGGGTCTGGCATCGACGGTGTATTCTGAGTCTTCGTACATCAAATGGACTTTCGCAAAGTAGGTATGCTCCGACAAGTCTGTAATGACAACGCTGATCACTTTCGCATTGTAGGCATCGAGGAACGACTTCATAAAGTCATGTGTCATAGGCCTGGGGGGGGTCACATTCTCCAGGGACATACTGATCGCGCCGGCTTCTGATTTGCCGACCCAAATGGGGAGCATGTCGGCGTGCTCTTCGTCACGCAGCACCACGATATACGCGTTATTATAGGGGTCGAACATCAATCCCTTTACGTGCATCTGTGTAATCACAAAAACCGGTTCCTTCTCATCGGCTTACGGAGAGAATGGTGACCCTGCCGATGGGTCAAGAAGTGCACAATCTAGCACTTCTGAAATTGGTCTGTCAACGAAGCCTGCGAGATCACTGGAGAAATTCACGGAAGCTTGCGGGTAGAAAGTTTGAAGCTAACGGTACGAGGGTTGAGGTAATTATGTTGCGCCTCAAGCCTCCACCCTCCATCGTCATCTTCTCAGCCTTAGCCTGAAACTTAACCTCGCATCACGCTGGTGGGCGATTTCAGCATCCTGCTAGGCCGGTGGACGATAGTTCTGGTCGAGCTTTCCCGTATCAGTTTGCTCGCCTAGTTTGAGGAAGGCCTTCATTTGCTTCCTTACGAGATCTCTGCCGCTCTCTTCACCCAAGTTGACCTGATACTCATTGATGACCATGACCCGCATACCTTCCCACTTTTTCCAGCAGGGCTTGCAGACCTTGGCTTTGATCTCGGATTCAAGCTTCCCCATGAAGAGGGGGTCCGTAATCGTTTCTCCGGCTTGTCCGCACGTGACGCACTGGACGTCTGCCATGGTGTAAGCATCCTCTCGCAAAAATTATGAGTGACCTTAAAAAGTAATTGTAACATTGCGGTTGAGCGAAGATAAAGAGGGGGAGCGGATTGACCCGCTCATGGCTTCGTGCTAAGAAGAATCGCTTTCAAAGATGGATAAGCCCGGATGGCGGAACTGGCAGACGCGCCGGACTCAAAATCCGGTTCTCGCAAGAGAGTGGGAGTTCGACCCTCCCTCTGGGCACCAAACGGTTCACCCACATGTCTTCAGTTGACATGTTCAAATGGGTTACCTATAGTCCATCCGTAAGAGTGATGAAACAGTTTCAATGTCTTGATAGTTGGTCAAAATTTTGTGTTTCTTCGTTGCACATCGTTTACCTTTTTAATATCTCCATGGAGGCGGCACATGCGTAAAGTGTTGGCACTGGGAGCGGCAATTCTTCTTGTCAGTTCAGCAGGTGTTTCAATCGCTCAAGAGCGCTTAAATTCCCAATCCGGCATGGGTGTGGGGGAGGGAATCGGCGATGTGTCGGGATCGGGCACGCGGGTAACCACCTTCGATCGAAGCAACTTCCTCGAGCGGTTGTCGCAGCCAGAGACGGTGTACGGGCGTGTGTTTGCGATTGATCTGGCCCAGCGGCGACTCATGATTGAAACCGGTGGGGCAGGGAAGATATTCGACGAGGGGCAGGAGGGTAAGGCAGGGTACGGAGCTCGTACCGTCATAATTCTTAACCTCACAGATCGCTCAAATATGCAAGCCATTAAGAACCTCAATGTCGGTGACGATGTTACGGTTCAAGTGAGGGAAGAAACGACAGCCGATCAGCCATTTGGCACAGGAAAGAAAACAGTCATTGAAGCGTTCGTGACCCATGTCGATGCGACAAAGCAGGGGTTTGGCGGGCTTGGACAGCATCCAGATCCTGAGAATGAGCGCGCGATCGGGACGAACCGTGGCGGAATCACCGGCGGCATTGCTGGTTCTGTGCTTCCAGGGAAAATCGAATCCGGTATCACCAGCACAATCGGTGAATTTACCGGTTCCGCTCCCTGCTGGCAATGTGAACCACAGCCAGGATGGGGCAATGCAGCAACCAGCACCAAGACAGATTACGGGACGGACAATGCCAAGCCAAATTTGAACAAAGGCCTACACTAATTCGAGGCATATAGGCATAGTGTGGGAAGGGGCAGCGCGTTGCTGCCCCTTTTTTCATTCACCGTCCTGGTTCATCCGGTCTGTTTTGTTTATTTCGTTTGTGTGGTTTGTCTTGTTAATTTGGTTGAACGAAACTTACAAAATGAACCAAATCAACCAAACAAACCAGATCAACCAGGTATTGTAGAGGTAACGCAACCGTGCTTGGTCAACCGGATGCCGAGTTGGATTTACGGGGTGTCATTTGCCCCTATAACTTCGTCAAAACGAAGTTGAAACTGGAAGCAATGAAGCAGGGGCAGGTTCTTTCGGTGCTGTTGGACGATGGCGATCCGATTGAGAATGTTCCTCGCAGCGTGAGTAATGAGGGACATACCATTCTTTCACAAGATCGCGTCGAAGGGGCTTATCGAGTGCTGATCAGCCGGCGCGAAGATGAGTAGTGTTGCGATCCTGCCCCATACCCTTCAATGACGACCGTCACTGCTGACTCATCCGATACTGGTTCGATCTGCTTGAGCAGCTCCCCGGGCCTCCCGCGAGAAAGGGTCTCTCCGTTCATTGTGAGATTCACGGCGACGGCAATGTGTCTGGAAGGCAGTATCTGCGCCAGGGCTTTCAGGAGGCCTGTGAGGGTTCTTGGACGCACATAGCATACGAGGGTTCTGCGTTCTTTTCGGAGTTGGGAGAGATATTGGGCGAGCCGAGGCCCGGTTGAGGGAAGGCGTCCCTCAAAAATGATTGCATCGCCGGAAAAGCCTGAAATGGCCGTTGCCGCCGTTACGGCAGAGGGGCCTGGAATGGACTTAACAGGAATTCCTGCTTGATGGGCAGCGGTTACAAGCAGGCAGCCTGGATCATAGATGACCGGGGTGCCGTTGTCTGAAACGAGGGCGATGTCCTCTCCCTGCATGAGCTGATACAGAAGGAGCCGACTTTTTTCATGACGATTACCCGGGCCGTAGCTTGTGATTGTTGCGGTAATGCCATGATGGGCCAGGAGCCTCTGGGTCGTGCGAGGGTCTTCTGAGGCAACAATCGCGATGCGACGCAATATTGTAAGGGCACGAAGCGTGATATCATCAGGGTGGCCAATCGGTGTGCTGACGACATAGAGGGTGCCAGGGGGGCAAGGCCTGGCCTCCTTACCTCCTTTCTCACGTTCGTTTGGTTGACTCCCATCTCGCGCCATCGATATAATTCCTCGTTTAATGACTGTCTGTTTCTCCTGAGAAGTTGAGAGGATAGACATCTATGTCGGCCATGTTTTTTGTGGTGACGATGGCCCTCTATTTTGCGGCTACCGTCTCCTTCCTTGCCTACTTGATCCGGCCCTCTGAAGTTCTGGCAAACGTCTCTCTGGGTGTAACGGCGACCGGGTTTGCCTCACACACGATTGCGTTGGGTGCAGGGATGATCGGAGGTACGGAGATCTCGACGCCAGGGTTTCATGAAGCCTTATCGTTTTTTTCCTGGGTACTGATTTTAGTCTTTCTGGCCGTGGAGTTTCGCCATCATTTGCATGTACTTGGCTCGTTCATCGTACCGCTGGCGCTGGTCTCACTGGTCTCTGCCGCCGCATTGCCGGAAACCGCTCCGACGCTCACACCGGTATTTCGGACCCTCTGGGTCCATGTCACGCTGAGCATGCTTGGGACCGTAGGGTTTGCCGTGGCCTTTGTGGCTGGTGTGATGTATCTGATTCAGGATGGACTTCTCAAGTCCAAACGTTTCAATGTCCTCTACTCAAAATTGCCGGCCCTTGATTTTCTCGACCACCTGAATCAACGGTCGATTGTCACGGGGTTTCCCCTGCTCACGCTCGGCATTATTACAGGTGCGCTGTATGCAGAGTTATCTCTTGGGTCGTATCTCAGCTGGAATCCCGAGCAAACTGGGGCGTTGGTGACCTGGGTATTCTATTTTGTCGTATTGACAGGACGTTTGACGGTGGGCTGGAGGGCCAAGCGCGCGGCGTATCTTACGATTATTGGGTTTGCCGGAGTTATTTTGACCCTCATTGGCGTGCTCATCAAGAGTCACGGCCCGGTGTCATGATATGCACATTATTGTTGTCGGCTTAAGCCATAAGACCGCTCCAGTTGAAATCCGGGAGAAACTGGCGATCCCTGAAAGCCGGATGGGCGAAGCCTTGTCCCGCCTCTGCTCATATCAGGGGGTGCGGGAGGGGATATTACTCTCGACCTGCAATCGTGTTGAGGTCTATGCCGTCGTCGATGAGATCGAATCAGGCTATGGGCGAATCCAGGATTTTCTTGCTGATGCTCACCTATCGCTGTCCTCAGAGCAGCTGACTCCCCATTTGTATTGGCACGAGGGAGATCGGGCGATCAGCCATTTATTTCGGGTGGCTTCCAGCCTCGACTCCATGATCGTCGGCGAATCGCAGATTCTTGGTCAGATCAAAGAGGCCTTCGAGGTTGCACTGACACACAAGTCGACCGGCATCATCTTGAACAAGGTGGTGAAAAAAGCGATCTCCGTTGCCAAGCGCGTGCGGACAGAAACGAAAATTGCCGAGATGGCAGTATCTGTCAGTTATGCCGCGGTCGAATTAGCCAAAAAGATCTTTTCGGACTTAAGCGATAAAACTGTTTTGTTGGTAGGAGCGGGGGAAATGGCCAAACTGGCGGCGAAACATTTCATTGCCAATGGTGTCCGGCATGTGCGGGTCACGACCAGGAGTCCGCAGCATGCGCTGGAATTAGCGAGCCGATTCGGCGGCACTCCGGTTCCTTTTGAAGAGTTTAGGGAAGACATGGCTTCGGCAGATATCGTCTTGGTATCGACCGGCGCCGCACATTATCTTGTGAGTGAGGATGACGTGCAGCGCTCGGTCAAGCAACGGATGAATCGCCCGATGTTCTTGATCGACATCTCGGTTCCGCGCAACATCGATCCGGCAGTGCGGCATGTGGACAATGCCTTTCTCTTCGACATCGATGATTTGAAGACTCGGGTTGAACGGAACCGAGGGGAACGTTTAAACGAGGCTGAGAAAGCCGAGCGGATGGTGGTGGATGAGGTCGGGATTACGCGGCAATGGCTCCAGTCGCTGGAGGTTACTCCCACCATCGTGGCGCTCCGTGCGCGGGTCGAAGACATCAAGCAAGCCGAGCTCGATAAGACCTTGGGGCGATTGGCGAATCTGTCCACGCCGGAGCGAGAATTGGTTGAGGCGATGGCGTCGTCGATCGTGAACAAGCTCATTCACAATACAATGATGACGCTCAAAGCCGAGGTAAATTCTTCAGAGGGAACGGCTTTTATCGAAGCAGCGAGACGGTTTTTCAACCTCGGAGACCCTGCCGGTTCCAATGTCGATGAGAGTGCGTCATCTGCCTCGGAGACCTGTCATTCGTCACAGGAAGATAGCCATGATATCGAGCAGGCGATTCCGAGAAGTGGTTCGAAGACGTCAGATCACTAAACGTTAGAAGATTGTTATTTGGTTTGTTTGGTTTTTTGGTTGAACGAAATGAACCAAATAAACCAGAGAGACCAGAAAGACCAGATGAACCAGACAGGCCGTGAACGATCAACCGTTGTACTTGGCACGCGCGGCAGTAAGTTGGCGGTGCAGCAGAGTGAGTGGGTGCAGGCGCAGCTGCATGCGCTGGCCCCGCATGTCGTGGTGACTTTGCGGAGAATCCAGACATCGGGAGACAAGATCCTGGACGTTCCGCTGGCCCAAATCGGCGGGAAGGGACTGTTCGTAAAGGAGA
>JANOJM010000335.1:0-9855 GCA_031418735.1 Nitrospiraceae bacterium
CGAGGGGCAGACCGGATCGCCGAACGCCACATGGGCGACAATCCCTCCCTCAAAGAAGGTTGACACCCGCCGTTTGGTGAGATCGATAAACTGATCCGGCAACACGACGTCACCGGGCTTGATCGACTCCTTCATACTGCCGACTGCACTCACAGAAATGACCCGGCTCACCCCGATCGACTTGAGAGCGTATATATTCGCGCGATAGTTGATCTCAGAAGGATTGATCCGATGGCCTCGTCCATGCCGCGAGAGAAAAGCGATACGAACCCCTTCCAACTCACCGAGTAACACTGTGTCGGAGGGAGATCCAAAGGGGGTCTTGACCGAAAGTTCCTTGACCTTCCGAAGGCCCTCGATGTCGTATAACCCGCTGCCGCCGATAATCCCGATGTCTGCGCGCACTGCCTTTCCCAGTCGTGTCATCCTTCATCCTCAAGTAAGTGTGTTGAGAAATCGATCTACCTGTTCGATCACCCGTGTAGCCGTATGCTGTACGGATTCCGACTCCTCGATCATCAGCCACTGAATCCCCTGTTCCTTTCGAAACCAGGTCATTTGCCGTTTGGAAAAATGCCTCGTGTCCCGTTTGAATCGCCGAACCATTTCAGCAGCGTCATACTCGCCGGCCAAGTGCTCAGCCACCTGCCGATAACCCAAGCCCTTCATCGCTGCGCTGTCGCGCTGATATCCCTGAGCCAGGAGCTGCTTCGTCTCCTCTATCAACCCATGCGCCAGCTGCCAATCAATCCGCCCTTCGATACGCCGGTACAGCACATCACGGTCTCGGTTCAATCCGATCATCAAGGCTGCAAAGGGCCGTTCGGCAAACCCATGCTCCTGTTGAAACTCCGACATCCGACGACCGGATAACTGATACACCTCCAGCGCGCGGATCACTTTTGATTCATCGCGTGGGTGCAACCGCGCCGCAGCCACAGGATCGACATCCACAAGCTTCGCGTAGAGACGATCATGCCCTTGCTCCGCCGCCTCCTGCCGCAGCGCCTCCCGTACAATCGGATCGGCCGGTGGCGCATCGCACAAACCCTTGAGGAGGGTCCGCACGTAAAGCCCTGTCCCACCCACAACCAGGGGAAGGCGGCAGTCCCGATAGAGACGCTCGATCTCATCAATCGCCTGCCGGCGATACAATCCTGTATTAAACGATTCGTCAGGATCGACAAGATCGATCAGCCGATGGGGAACCGCCTGGCGCTCCTCTTCGGTCGGCTTATCCGTGCCAACATCCATACCACGATAGACTTGCCGTGAATCCGCTGTGAGTACCTCGGTCTCGAAAGCTTTGGCTACCTCGACCGCGATGCGGCTCTTCCCTATCGCGGTCGGTCCCACTATCACGACCACAGGCTTGGCCAAGACCTGCGCCTCGGAAAGACGCCGCGTCGCTCTCATTGGTATGGCCATCATGTCCATCCAACCCGACCGAACAGCTTGGCAAGCTCATCTATTGAAAGACGAAACGCCGTACGGCGCCCGTGCGGGCAGGTCATAATCAACCCTTCCTGAACCCAGTCATGAATCAGCTGGTGAATTTCAGGAAGGGCCAAGGCACGTCCGGCCCGCACTGCTCCATGGCAGGCGAGCGAAGCCAATACAGGTTGAACCCGCAGGTCCAGAGAGGATGCGCTGTCCCATTCGGTTAAATCCTCAAGCAGATCCTGCACCAAGCCGGCTGCATCCACTTTGCCAAGGCCGACCGGTACTCCGCGAATCGCGATGGCTGTGGCGCCAAATGGTTCAATCAGGAGGCCGAGTTTCTCCAAATCATCACAACGTTTGAGCAACAACATGCACTGCGCCGCAGACAGCTCGATCGGCTCAGGAATCAACAGCGGCTGCGTGGGGATCTCCTGGCCCTGCCACCCTCGCCAAAGTCGTTGGAACAGGACGCGTTCGTGCGCCGTATGTTGATCGACCACTTGCAGCTCTTCACCCACCTGCGCCACAAGATAGGTCCGGAGGATTTGGCCGAGCGGCACGATCTCGGGTTTCTCTGCCCGTTGATAGACCGAAGCTGCCTCCTGGGCAAAGGCCAACTGAGTTCCCTCAGCGCTGCCGGACAACGACACCCTGTCGCTGCCATTGGTCAGAGAATCCTGCCCGCGAGCTGAGAGCGAAGCTGCCGGGTGAGAATCCGAGAGTGATGAAGTCCGCCGCTCGCCCCTGGGAACGAACTCCGTCGCCCCCTGCGAGAGGCCCAGCACGACCTTCTGCTCGGAACCCCCGAGTGCATGACGGACTGACTGGCGCACCAACTGATGAAGCAATTCCGTTTCCGCGAACCGCACTTCCTTTTTCGTGGGATGCACGTTGACATCGAGCCGGTTCGGTTCGATGTCAAGAAAGAGCACGAACGTCGGGTGAGACCCTTTTGGAAGAAACGATCCATACCCTTCCATGACCGCATGAAATACGGTCGCATTGCGGATAGGGCGCCGGTTCACAAACAATTCCTGCGGCATTTTCGAGGACCGCGCGTGGATAGGATCGACCATCACCCCACGGATCGACAATCCCCCTGTCCTGCCTTGCACCTCAATGGTCCGGTCGAGAAACCCCTGGCGAAATACTTGGAGGATTCGATCGCGATCCGCTGTCACGGCGGGATAGTTGAGAATCTCCTGTCCGTTATGCGTCAGACGGAAGTGCACCGACGGCCAGGCGAGACCTGCAAGTTGCACGACATGGCTGATATGGGAGAATTCGGTCGTGGTCGACTTGAGAAATTTCTTTCTGGCCGGTTGATTGAAAAAGAGATTGGAGACATCGATCCTGGTGCCAGGCACGGGTGGCGTATCCACAATAGGGCCGCCCGCTCCTGCAACTAAGGTGAGCTGTGATCCCACCGCATCCTGCCTGGCCGCAGTCGCTACCAGCACATGGGAGACAGACGCGATGCTCGGTAACGCCTCGCCGCGAAAACCCATCGTCGTTACCGAGGCCAGATCCCGGTCGGACCTGAGCTTACTGGTTGCATGCCGCTCAAACGCACGAGGAAGGTCAGCTCGACTGATTCCCTCGCCATCGTCCGTGACTCGAATGAGGGCCAGTCCACCGTCCTTCACGTCGACCGTGATATGCAAGCCCCCCGCATCGAGACTGTTCTCCAACAACTCTTTGACGACGGCGGCAGGACGCTCAATGACCTCACCGGCTGCGATGCGGCTGACTACATCGCCCGGAAGGACATGGATCTTGGCGGAGCAGCTGGCGGCGGGCATGAAACTAGACTCCGGGGAATGTTACAAACAAGGAAGCCACCCCTAGCCGTCTCGATGGACGTGCGATCATCGAATTTCAGCCAGCTTATTCTTTGCCAGCTTCGCTTCGTCCGACGTCGGGAATTCTTCGATGACCCGTTTGAGGTTCTTCTTCGATTTGGCGAGATCTCCGGTTTCTCCCGCTGCAAGCCCCGATTTAAACAGCGCCGCCGGCACCTTCTCGTTTCCCGGATACTCCGTCGAAAGATATTCGAATGATTGTATCGCGCGCACATAATCTTTCTGCTGGTACGAAGACTCTCCTAACCAGTAGTAGGCATTCGGCGTCAGCGACGTGCCGGGGAAGTCCTTCACAAATCGCTGAAAACCCGCCACGGCAAGATCGTATTTTCCGTTGAGATAGTCATTGTAGGCCAGATTGAACGCCGAAGTCGGAGTAATCATGGGAGCACCGGGCATTGCCGGCGGCGCATCTGCGGGAGAGCCAGTCTTCTGTGGTTTTGAGGGACGAGTGGGATCGACTTGAGATGGCTCTATCTTAGGCAGAACCGGAACACTCATTATTTCGTCGGATTTGGCCAACCGGTTCTCTACCCTTTGGATCCGTGCAGACAGTTCATCGAGCTTCGGATCAAACTTTGGATCGAGCTTCAGTCTGGCAGATTCAGTATCCTTCGTCCGCTCCAGCGACTCCAAGCGTCGTTGCAACGCATCCAACCGCTTTTGATCCTGATCCTGAGACTTCGACACCGTCGCCAAGTGATCACGCACTTCCACAAAGTCCGCGTGGCTGGCACATCCGACAAGCCAGACCATCGCCCCAGCCATGAGAATGGCCAACCCCCTTGAGCCCATGTTCTTGTGCATCACAGTTAAAGCCTTCACCTCTCAGCCCTTTCGTTCTCAGACACAGGCGTCACTGTCGATCGCTGGGCCGGCTTCGTGGTTGACTGACGTGTCGCTCCCTTGTTTCCCCCTCGCACATGAGCATCCTGCGCGACCCGGTCAACGGCTTTGGAGAGGGCATCCAGACGATGGTCCTGCTCATTGAGGCGAGCAGCGAGCTTCTGCGCAACAGATGTCACACTCGTACTGACTTCGCCCATGTGACCGGTCACGGCTTTGCGCTCCTGCTCCCCTTGACTCACCCTGTCACTCAACCCGGTCAACGAATCTCTGAATGCCGTGAGGGACTGGCTGAATTGTGCGAATTTTGCCGACAGCTGTTCGGCCCGAGCCTGGTTATCCGCCAGCGCCTTATGCTGCTCATCCAGACGTGTATCGAGGCTTTTAGCAAGTCCGCTGTTCGTCTTCTGCACGACCTCGATGATCTCCTTTCGGATCGTCTCCATCTGCCGGCTCACGTCGTCAAGACGAGCGTTCACATCGATACGGAGCTGATCGCGATCTTGCTTATTCTTGACATCTTGCGCATTGAGGCTTTCCCGTACCTGATTATAGCGACTCGTACCATCCGCCTCCAGCTTGCCGGCCAACTGTTCGAGCCGTTTGGTTTGTTGCTCCAGTTGCATAGAGCGCTGCTTGAAATCTTCCTGCTTGGCCTGGAGCTCCTGGGCTTGATGCAACGCCCGCTCCAACTCGCCGCGCAACTGGGGCAACTCCTGCTCCCGAAGCACTGAAATCTCTTGACTCTGTCGAGCGCGAGTCTGTGCCGACTCGTCGCTCGACTGCTTGATGCGCTGCTGAAGATTCTTTTCTGTCTGTTTGAGATCAGACTGTTGGGCAACACAGCCTGTCGACAACAACACATAGACCACGCAGATCGTCGCCCAAGTTCCGTTTGTATTCGAACCGTTCCACATTTTTGCACCTACGATGATGCAGCTCCCCACCGCAAACTACAAGGCCTTTGGTGAAGGGCAACAAAGAAATCCCCGGCACTCACTTTACGGGCTACAGAATCGCAACCGCCGTAACAAAATACGCGCCTATTTTCCAGACTTTATCAAAATGCGTCCTCGCCTATTCTGCTGATAGCAGGACTCCGCATGCTCATTGCAGGACGGTCGCTCTTTCCCATACGACACCACGGACAGGCGATTGGCAGCGACTCCGAGTTCGACCAGATAGTTCCGGGCGGCTTTCGCCCGTTTTTCCCCGAGTACGAAGTTGTAGGCGACGGTTCCGCGCTCATCACAATGCCCTTCGACCTTGATCAGCGCATTCGGATTGGACTTCATCCACTCCGCATCGTGACTTAACGATTGACGCCCTTCCTCGGAAATCACCCAGCTATCGTAGCCGAAAAGCACATCTCGCAGACCTGCTGCGGCTGAAGCGGCCTGCTCGGCCCTGATTTCCTCCATTTGCCTCCCGGCATTGCTGGAGGAATCCATCTTACCCTGCGCTGCACTGCCCAAACGTTCCTCCGATGGGTTCTTGTCGAGGCCCCGAAGCCCGCCGCTACCCGGTTGAACACCTGTGTCAGGAAAGCTGCCGACACCAGACTTGGAACTGTCCGCTCCCCCCTTCGCCGCGCCTTGAGTGGACTGGGAGTCACCGCCGGTTTGTACAGACTTTTTGGAACAGCCCGGTATACCAATCAATACGATGCTCATCGCCAGCACCGAGCCGCATGTCCAGATTGTCTTATTCATATGCCTTTCTCCTTTTCCTAGGTTAGCCATCACAACCATTTATCCACCCTCATTCATCCGTTACAGCCAACACGTCATCTTTACCATGCCGGGGACCAGGAAGGCGCACTATTGTGCGTCCCCTGAAAGGTAAGCCGTTCTCTGTCTTTCCCGTCGGCATCGATCATATAGATGTGGCTCTTTCCATCGGCCGTCGAACTAAACGCCAGATGCCGGCCATCCGGCGACCAGGAAGGTGAATCGTCGACACCAGGTCCCGTCGTCAATTGCGTTCGCTTCTGTCCGTCCGGCGAAATGATACAGAGCTTATACTCTCTATGTGTCCGGCATACATAGGCGATCCAGTTCCCGCGCGGCGACCACACTGGCGCCGCGTTGTAATCCCCTTCAAACGTCAGACGGCGCACATTCGACCCGTCTGAACTCATCAAGAACAGTTGCGGTCCGCCACCCCGATCCGACACAAATACCAGCTCTCTCCCGTTCGGAGACCAGGAAGGAGACAAGTCGCCGGACGGATTCACCGTCAAACGCTGGATGGCTTTCGTCCTTGTATCCAACCGATAGATTTCAGAATTGCCTTCATAACTGGAGGCAAATGCCAGAAAGTTTCCATCAGGAGACAGTGACGGAGTAATATTCAGTCCTCCAAAAGAAATCACCGTCCATCGCTTACCCGTCGCTAACTCGATCATGTCGATGTCCTGCGAATTGCGATTGCGATAGGCGGTAAAAATGAGGAATCGTCGATCCGGAGACCATTGCGGCATGAGGTTCAGAAACCCGTCGGCGGTGAGTTGACGCGTATCGTAGCCATCATAATCCATGACAAACAATTCGCGGGCAGTCCCCTGCTGAGCCACATACGCAATCTTCGTTCGCGCGATACCCGGCTCACCCGTGTAACGAAACACCAGTTCGTCGGCAAAGCGGTGCGCCATCTGCCGCACAACCGAGGGCGATCCGGCATAGCGCTTCCCCCCCACGACTTCGTCGCTTCCACTGTCATAGACGAAGCCTTCCACATTCACCTCGGATTGATCACCCGCCGCTTTCCAGCTTGCGGTTCCCCAGACCAAAACCGAGACACCCTTCTCAGCCACCTGTTTAAATACAGCTTTAGAGCCAGCCCCCTTCCCATTGCGAACATCTGGCATTTGAATCCCAAGACCGGGCAAATCCACCAACTCAAAGACCAAGGACCGTCTCACATCATGTTTGAGGACTTCTTCGATCCGCCCCGACAACCAATCGGAACCTCCCGTGTTTAATATCTCCGCAACACCCAGGGAAATTTTTTGAAAATCCGGGCGGGTGGCTTCAAGGAAGACATCTGCCGCCCCGGATTCAAGAGTGCCGACGGCTGCGGCGGTGAGCAACAATCCCCCGAACCAGGCGCCGATCAATTTCACTCGTGTCATCCGGCCAATTCTCCAACTCGAAATACCATTTCTATATCTTTATAGCTGTCTGCCATCTCTGCAGGAAACACGGGCAACACTCGTGGCCGCAGCACAGCGCGCTGGCCTGCCATATCAAAATAGGCATTCCCGGACGACTGTTGCACGACTACGTCTTTGATGATTCCATCCCGTTGAAGCCGAAACTTGACAATCATCGTATAGGTTTGCCCCGTCATATCGACCGGAGGTGGCTCCCACTGGCTGCTAATAATGGACTGCACGCGAGCCCAGTAGAGATTCGATCCGGCCGCACCGGAAATCTTCAGGGTTGTCTCGGGAGTCTTGACCGTCGGAGCCTTCACCTCTTGCTGAGGCGCCGGCGTGACTGACGTCTCGCTCGATTTCACCTCTTTCGGGATTTCCAGCTTCGCCGCAGGCCTGACCTGTTTGATCTTTTTCAGCTCTTCTTCTAATTCACGACTCAGATCTTCGCTGACCGTAGACCGCCGAGGAATCTTCGCAACCGGGTCTTGCGCCACATCCGGAACATGCGGGATGTCGAGCGCTTTGGCCGCCTGCTGGGCCTGAGACACCGGTTTCTTTGCAGGGCTCAAATCTCCAAACTTCGGCGCATCCGGCGGAAGCTGAAGATCCTGCAATATATCCCTTCTCTTCTCGCTTATTGGAGGTGCGGCAGAATGGGCCGGACTGGGGGCCACAGCCTTGACTAACGGCGCCGGTGCCGGTTTCGCATCCTCGGGTTGCCTCGCGGGAGCCGGTAGACTGCTGACCAGCGACACTTCCACAGACGTCAACGGCCGTTCACCCTTCTGCGGAAGCCGAAGCCCGACCGCCACAAGCAAGACGACTAGATGAAGAACAAGCGACAGCACCACCGTGCGTTTGAGCCGAGTGGATAGCCTGGATCGATCGTCCTGATTGAACCAACCATCTGACAGGACCGACGCCTGGGATACCATAACAATCCCGCCCCCTCACGCACGTTGCGTCAACTTTTCCGCGGCGGGAGACGAGGAGAATCTAATGCCCCCACGCGTTCTGGGCCGACCGGTTCCGTGACCATCCCGATCTTCTCAATCCCGGCTTTTTTGACGCCATCCATGACTTGCACCACCACGCCGTAAGGCACATCGCGATCGGCCCTGAGATACAGCGACACGTCGGGATTATCCCGTTTCAAGAACTTCAACTTCTGTTCCAGCTGAGCTACCCCGATCGGATCCTTATCGAGGTATAGACGCTGATCCTTTTCGATTGTGAGTACCGTGCGCATCTCCGGCTTAATCGAATTCGTGGCAGAAGTCGGTAACTTAATGTCCATCCCCCGATAGAGCATCGGGGCGGTGACCATGAAAATCACCAAAAGGACGAGGACCACATCGACGAGAGGGATGACGTTGATTTCCGCTAAAAACCGGCGATGACGGAGTTCAAGATTCATCCTTGAACTCCGACCGGAACTGGTTTCGTCTTCGATACGGTGGCGGTCGAGAGGGAGGCCAAGATTTCAATAGTGACTGAATCCAATCGGAATGCAGTGTTTCGAATCCGAATCAGGAAATAATTGTAGGCAATTACCGCGGGGATCGCGGCGAACAGACCTGCCGCCGTCGCGATGAGGGCCTCCGCAACGCCGGGAGCGACAGCAGAAATACTGGCAGTCCCTTGGGTGCCGATCTCTCGAAATGCATCGATGATTCCCATCACAGTCCCAAGCAGTCCGATAAACGGAGTAATATTTCCCGTTGTGGCAAGGAACGGAAGATAGCTCTCAAGACGTGAGAGTTGGCTTTGCGCAAGATGGGAGGCCGTCCTCTCCACCACATGCCGATCAACTTGCCCCGATCCGTTACTACCCCTCCCCTCAACTGACCCGGCCCCCACACGCTCCATGACCCCTTCAAATACACATGCGCTGGGACTTGCTTCAATGCGTCCAGCTTGCCGATACAGCTCACCGAGATCTCGTGCTTTCACAAGGATAGCCAGGAATCGCTGGTCCTCCCGATCTGCCACTCGAAACACTCGCCATTTGGAGAAAATAATGGCCCACGAGATGACTGAGAATATGAACAGGAGCACGAGCACGATCTTGGAAACTGCGCCGAGCGAGCCCAGCACTCCAGTTAGACCTGTTTGAAACATACGGCTATGACCTTTCCCGGTTCTAGCAGAATGCTGAAAAAGTCCCCGGGGGCTTTCCGAGGGTTACAGTTGAGATTGCGCCTCACTAGTGCAGTTTTACGAGCGACCTGCGCGCGGCTATCCCCTTGTCCTGGAAGTACAACCCTTTGAATTTCCACTGTACCACAATATTTTTTCTGCACCCTGCAAGGAAGTAATCACAGTTCTGCTTACAGAGTTTAGCAAACTCAGGAGAAATTGGCGGGGCCGACGGGATTTGAACCCGCGACCTCCAGATTGACAATCTGGCGTCCTAACCAGCTGAACGACGGCCCCTCGAACACAATTTATAGCGGAAGATGTGAATGACAAGACTATATCTAGCGGTTGGTCCCGTCTACAATTTCATCATTTTCGTTCAACTGTCCGTTCTGCTCCCAGTGA
>JANOJM010000336.1:0-10231 GCA_031418735.1 Nitrospiraceae bacterium
AGAATGGGCATGATGAGAAAGACGCCTTAGTTCTGAGTTATGAGTGCTAAGTTCTGAGTTGTAAATTAGACCCAAAAGATGGAGTGAACCGCTTCTAACTCAGAACTCAAAACTGAGAACTCAGAACTTAGGCAGTACTGCCCTCTGTTACTGCCCCAGATACCAGCCAATTCCATACCGCTCTAAAAACCCGGTAATCATCGTGAGGCTATTGGCGTATATCATGACCCCGACGATGATGAGCATCACTCCGCTTACAGTAGAGACACCCCACAAATACACACGCGCCTGTTTGAAATAGGCGAGGAACCGATCCACTCCCAAGGCCGTGAGAAATAACGGCAGCCCCAAGCCCAACGAATAGCTCGTCAGCAACAATACCCCGTTCATCATCGACTCGGTCGTGCTGGCATACAATAAAATGGTCCCGAGCACCGGCCCGACGCAAGGCGTCCAGCCGGCAGCAAACGCGATGCCGATCAAGAACGATCCCACATATCCGACCGGTCGGTTTCTAAATTGGAATCGATGCTCCATTTTCAGAAAACTGATATTCAAGACCCCCAACAAATAGAGGCCGAAGATGACGATCACGATCCCGCCGATCTGTCGAATAATATCCTGATAGGTAATGAACACCTGCCCGATAAGACTGGCCGATGCGCCGAATGAGATGAATACGGTTGAAAAGCCGCCGATAAACAACAGGGCGTTGAGGACGATGGTTTTCTTGAACTTCGACCGCACCGTCGAGTCGGTAAGCTGTTCGATGGACAACCCGGTGATGTACGAAACGTAGGAGGGAACCAGCGGGAGCACGCAGGGCGAAACGAACGACAGCAAACCGGCAGAAAAAGCCGCCACGAGCGAGATATTCGTTATCGATTGCGACAATGTCGGACAGGCTCCTAGGGCCAAGCCCTGTTTGTCTGGTGTGTTTTGTTTATCTGGTTGATTTGGTACATCGGACTCCTTCATTCAACCAAACAAACGAGACAAACGAAACAAACCAAATAACGGTCTTGTTACGGCTTCATCAACATGTACACCAACTGTTGCGCTTCGGGCGCTCCCCAGTCCCGCGCACCGAAGATTTGGTGGCGGACAATCCCCTGCCGATCGACCATGAAGGTCATCGGAAGACTCCGGGCGCCATAGGTCAATCCCACGCGATAGTCCGGATCGTGAAGAATGGGAAACGTCAAGCGATTCTCTTTCTGAAAAGGTCTTGTGATCGACACACCTTCCGCATCGGTAGATACGGCGAGAATTTCAAAGTCCTTGCGTGAAAACATGCGGTAGAGCTCCTCCATCGCCGGCATCTCCACTCGGCAGGGGCCACACCAGGTCGCCCAAAAATTCAGGAGTACCACTTTGCCGCGCAGGTCCGAAAGCGCGACAAGCCGGCCTTCCAAATCCCGGAGCTGAAAGTTCGGCGCCGGTTCACCCAGCTTGACGGTGTTGCGATCAGCGACGGGCAGAACATCCGCCACCGCTGCTGCGCCACTCATACTTATCAGTGCAGCCATCAAACCTAGAACTGTTGCAGCAAGCCTGAGCCTCAGCATCTCTTATTCACTCCGCGCTCCAAACCGCCAGTCGCTACCAAGGCACAATTGGCCCATACCGACCCGCTGCATGATACTGAAGGCCAGTAAGGGAAACCCGACCATGATCGTAACGTGTCAACCGAGGCGAGACCAGCAGAATCTCATCATCTTACAAGTGCCTGAAAATGGGAGTCAAGCAAGTCGGGCGAGGGGCAAGTGGCACGAGGCGAGAGGGAAGATACTTCTCCAATCACCTCTTGCCTCTGACCCACGCCCCTCGCCCAGTCCTATGCGAACTTTATGGCAAACCGTCATGAGCAATGTAGGCTAGACAAAGAGCGGGCACTATACTAATATCGCGCGTCAATTCGTTAGGTTACCGCCACCGAACCTTGAGGAACCTATGAGACACAATTACCTGTTTACTTCAGAGTCAGTGACGGAAGGACATCCGGACAAGATCGCCGACCAGATCTCCGACGGAATCCTCGACGCGATCATCGCCAAAGACAAGTATGCTCGAGTCGCCTGCGAGACGATTCTGACCACCGGAATTGCCTTCGTGGCCGGAGAAATCTCCACCAAGGCCTACGTCGAAATTCCGGATATCATTCGTGAGGTCATCAAGGATGTCGGCTACTGCGATGCCGCCTGGGGGTTCGACTACCACACCTGTTCCGTCCTTACCGCCATTCATCAGCAATCCGGCGACATCTCCATGGGCGTGGATTCCGGCGGCGCCGGCGACCAGGGACTGATGTTCGGCTACGCCACCAACGAGACGACCGAACTCATGCCGATGCCGATCGTCCTCGCCCATCGCCTCACCAAGCGGTTGGCTGAAGTCAGGAAAAAGAATATCCTCCCGTGGGTCCGTCCCGATGGAAAATCCCAAGTGACTGTTGAGTATCGGAACGGAAAACCGGTGCGGATCGACACCATCGTCGTCTCAACGCAACATAGCCCCGACGTGACGAACAAGCAGATTGAGCGCGACATCATGGAAAAAGTCATCAGACCCATGATGCCGAAAGGGCTCTACGACCCAACGAGCGTGAAACACCACATCAATCCCACCGGCCGCTTCGTGGTCGGCGGTCCGATGGGCGATACGGGACTGACAGGCCGCAAGATCATCGTCGATACCTATGGCGGCCACGGCAGTCATGGCGGCGGCGCCTTCTCCGGCAAGGATCCGACGAAGGTGGATCGCTCGGCCTCCTACATGGCCCGCTACATCGCAAAGAATATCGTCGCCGCCGGGTTGGCCCAGAAGTGCGAATTGCAACTCGCCTATGCGATCGGGGTGGCAGATCCCGTCTCGGTGTTGGTCGACACGAAGGGCACGGAAAAGGTGGCGGTCGAAAGCCTGGATAAGCTCGTGCGGAAACATTTCCCCCTGACCCCGCGCGGCATCATCGACCATCTTAAGCTCCGCCGGCCGATCTTCAGAAAGACCGCATCCTATGGACACTTCGGGCGGAACGAACCGGAGTTCACCTGGGAAAAGACCGACAAGGCCAAAATCTTGCGCAGAGACGCAGGCCTGTAATCAACACTGTGCGCGAACTACACGAAGGGGGACGGTGCGATTAACCGTCCCCCTTTTTCTGATATCCCGTTACCCCTTACCCCTAACGTTTCACGCCTAACGAGGAGGAGATCAGTGGAATACGATGTGAAAGATATGAAATTAGCAGACCAGGGCAAACTCAAGATCGAATGGGCCGAAGCCACCATGCCGGTGCTGCGCCTCATCAAGAAGCGGTTTCTGCGCGAGAAGCCGTTCGCAGGGCTCCGCGTCACAGCCTGTCTCCATGTGACGACTGAAACGGCAAATCTGATGAAAACACTCCAGGCCGGTGGAGCCGATGTCCGGCTCTGCGCCTCCAATCCACTCAGCACACAAGATGAAGTCGCGGCGGCGCTCGTCAAGCATGACGGCATTCCCACCTTCGCGATCAAAGGCGAAGACAACAAGACCTACTATCAGCACATCCAGTCGGCCATCGCCCACAAACCACAAATCACGATGGACGACGGAGCCGATGTCGTTTCGCTGATCCATTCCAAGCGCAAAGACTTGCTTAAGCATGTCATCGGCGGCACGGAAGAAACCACCACCGGCGTCATCCGGCTCCGCAGCATGGCCGAGAAGAAAGTATTGAAGTTCCCGGTGATCTCCGTCAACGACGCCGACACCAAGCACCTGTTCGACAACCGGTACGGCACCGGCCAAAGCACAATCGACGGCATCATCCGCGCAACGAACAGGTTGATCTGCGGCACCACCTTCGTGGTTGCAGGCTACGGCTGGTGCGGGCGCGGGATCGCGATGCGCGCCAAGGGCATGGGCGCTGATGTCATCGTCACCGAGATTGATCCGGTCAAGGCGATTGAAGCGGTGATGGACGGGTTCCGCGTCATGCCGATGGAACAGGCAGCATCGGTGGGAGATTTCTTCGTCACGGTCACCGGCAATCTCAAGGTCGTCCGGAGTGAGCATTTCGCCGTCATGAAGGAAGGGGCCATCGTCTGCAATTCAGGCCACTTCAACGTCGAGCTGGATATTCCGGCCTTGGAGAAATTGAGCCGCAAGAAGCTGCTTATCAGACCGGGCGTCGAGCAATTCACGCTGAAGACGGGCAACCGGGTCAGCCTCCTCGGCGAGGGACGGTTGGTCAATCTCGCGACCGCGGAAGGCCATCCTTCCAGCGTCATGGACATGAGCTTCGCCAACCAGGCGCTCGGCGCGGAGTACTTGGTGAAGAATTATAAGAACCTAGAGAAGAAGGTCTATCCGGTCCCGCCGGTGATCGATAAGGAAATCGCCCGACTCAAACTCGCGGGGATGGGGATGAAGATTGATACGCTGACGAAGGAGCAGAAGAAGTATTTGGCGTCGTGGGAGATGGGAACCTAGCAGGAATGCTGAAAATGACCCCCAGCGTCGTTCTCAGTCGCCCGACTCCCTGCAACGTACCGCAAGGGTACGCTTCAGTCGCCGAGCTCCCTGCGGCCTTGCTGGGATGCCATTTTGAGCATCCTGCGTTCTGTCGGGGTGTGGTGAATACGTGAAATTAAGAGCGCCTGCACCCAATCTGCAGTGATAGAGATTTGAGAACAAGAAAGGCCGCCTACAAAGGCGGCCTTCTCTTTTCTTGAAACCTCGCCGGCTGACCTTTCACGCAAAGCCCACTGATTAAGAGTCCTGTCAAACTCCTAACTTGGAACACCCAGGACGATCAATCCCCATCAATGAGTGAAGATCAGGCATGACTCGGCCTGGGTGTGAGTCATGGTGGGTAGGGTGCGCTTGGCATCAAGCTGGCGCCATTGTTTGGTCGGAAGCACCGTCGCGTTGACCCACAAGGCCGCCAAGTATAGGCTTGCCTCCCAACGGAGGTACACCATGAACACCGGACTGAGCAGGTTTGATCTGAGAAGGATTCAGCAGACGTTAGTCGGAAACCTTCAACACATACGAGTCACAGGAGGAACACTGTCGTGGGCCGTGTTATATGCCCTTGTTCTCTTTTTGTGGTGGAAGGTTGATGCGACACCTGAGCTTGGCCTTCTTGCGTCCTTGGCACTGGCTGGAGTTTTTCTTTTGTTGCTCACGCTCGAATACCCACTGATCTGGATGAAAACCAGGCGAAAAGAGTTTCGACAGGTTATGAACGCTTACTACGGTTTCATGGACAGTCTCTCGCCAGAGTCTCGTGTCGGCGAGCCAGCCAAAGCGTTGTGGGATGCGCTCGTGGAGTTAAAGATCGGGCTGGACGATCCAGACAGGCAGCTTGAGCGAGAGAGGAGACCCGATGGGCAGGCCGAAGCGTGAAGCAGGGTTAGACACCGTTTCCGGGGCAGTATTCGGGAGTTGTTGGATGCGGGCTCGGCTCAGTTGAGTAACAACTCGCACTAATAATTGTCCACAATCTGGCCTCTCTTTTTCTTGTACTCGTCTTCGGTGAGAAGCCCATCATCGTATGCCTGCTTCAACTGCTTCAGTCTATCCGTCATGGTTTTTCCAGCAAGCGTTTGCGGTCCGGCCTTCACAGCGGGGCTCTTGGGAACTGCCTCAACAGATTCAATCCGACTCAGAATTGCACTATTTGTTTGTTTCAATGCGGCCATCACGCGATAGCTTTGCTCATATTGCTTCAGTGATTCCAAGGGACGTCGCCCGGCGACATAATCAGTTAAGACCGCCACCGCCGCTATTCGGTTTTGATGATTCGGGTGTGAACTATAGATCGCTGCCACAGCTTGCTGATTGGCCGTTTGATTCTCGTTAGCAGCAGCCAAATTATACGAATCGGCTCCCGCCTGAGCTTGATTGCAGATCGTCTGAGTCTCGTATAGATATTGACTCGTCACGTCGCGTCCGCTCGCACGAACCCTGTTGATCGCCTGCACTCTTCCATTACACTCATTTGTGAGCGCCTCTATGTTCTGACGTGCCTGATCGAACGCCTGCTTGGTCTGCGCTGCGGCTTGATTCTCTTCTCTCGCGCTGCGCGAAAAGAAATCTACGCCTCGTAAGGGATCGTACCCAGCACGCGAGGCAATGGCGACTGCGATAGCATCGGCCTCCTCCTCATCAAACCGGCTGTATCCGGCACGAACTCCTTCGCTCACTGCCTTGACATCGTTTTGGCTATTCTTCGCGGCGACCGCAGCCACAAGATCCGCCAGGTTGGCCAGGGTTGTTGTGATGTCATCCTGCCTTCGTAGGTTCTGCTTGAGATATGAGTGGCCAATCTCGTGTGAAAGGACAAAGGCTAGTTCATCATCGCTAGCAACCTGATTGAGCAAACCGGTAAAGACGTAGATATATTTGCCTCCCGTCACAAAGGCATTTACTGTTGGAGGATCCGAATCGAGAACCCGAACAACCCAATCATGATCGTCTTCTTTCATTGCGGTCAGGAGTTTGCGAACTAAACCATTCACGCGCTTCAATCGATCATCGGTCACGAGGTAGACTTTCGTTCCTTGAATATCTCCTCCTCGCATTAGCATGTCGTCTGTCTGTTGAGCTTCTGCTATCGCTTCCGAAGAAATAGGAGACTTTAGAGCCTTAACGATTGCATTTACGTCGTGCTGATCTTCAAGCCCGGCCCATGCATGAGCGACTGTAATCAATAAGAAAAGAATTCCACTTGCCAATGTCAGGGCCTTTATTCGCAGGAAGAATTTCGGGACCATGCTGGGACCTCCATGATATCCAATGATTTCTTTCAAGCCTATCACTCCAACCACTCCTGTCAATAAAAGACGGGATCCTCTAGAAGGTTACGTCGCTTTGGAGAAAGAAGAAAAAGGGAGGGTGTGCATTCAAGATCCTAACGCAACAGGTGGTGAAAAGCATGAGCCGGGCTGTGCCAGTTCAGAATTTTCCGTGGCCGATCGTTGAGCATCGTCTGCACGCGTTTGATCTCGCCCCGCGACACCTTGTTAAAGTGGGTGCCAGCGGGAAAGAATTGCCGCAAGAGCCCGTTGGTATTCTCATTGGTGCCCCGTTCCCAGGGCGAGTGGGGATGCGCAAAGTAGACAGGCATCTTCGTCTGGGTGGTAAAGCGCCGATGGTCGCGCATCTCCTGCCCCTGGTCATATGTGAGGGACCGGCGGAGCTGGGGCGGCAGGGTTCGGACGGCCCGGACAAAGGCCTGCCGTACGGCGGTCGCATGCTTGGCTTTGAGAGGGACCAACAAGGTAAACCGTGTGGTGCGTTCGACGAGGGTGCCCAGCGCTGACGCGTTGGCATGGCCGACGAGCAAGTCGCCTTCCCAATGCCCTGGCACGGTGCGCGCGGCCACGTCGGCTGGTCGGTCATCAATGCTGACCATCTCCTGGACGGCGCGCGACGAGAGCCGGACCTTGCGGGGCCGCCGAAAGCGGTGGTGCCGCCGAAGGTGCCGGGTGAGGGTGCG
The DNA here is from genome assembly GCA_031418735.1 of Nitrospiraceae bacterium. Lineage (GTDB taxonomy): Bacteria > Nitrospirota > Nitrospiria > Nitrospirales > Nitrospiraceae > Palsa-1315. The sequence goes on from JANOJM010000336.1 coordinate 7,487, forward strand.
CTTGAAGGTGTCGGGGGGTAACCCATAGAGATAGGTATAGATGGCTTCGTGCGAGATCTGCATCGTTGGGTCGGTAGGATACTGCTGGCGCAAGCTATGGGCAATCTGTTCCGGCGACCAGCATCGTGCCAGCCGGGCCAAGACTGCCCAGCGCAGCCGGGGATGAGCCGCGAGCTTCCGGGGTTTCCGTGGCTGATGGGCCCATCGAGTCGCCCGTTGATGGGCGGGCACCGCGCGATAGGTCGCTGGGCTGGTGCGGTGCCGAGCGAGTTCACGTGACAACGTGCTGGGGGCGCGCTGTAGAGCGTGAGCCGTCGCTCGTACACTATACCCCGCGGCTAACATACGACTGAGTTCTTCACGTTCCATGAGGGTCAACCGGTGATAGTGTCCCATAGACAACTCCTTCGTTCCTGGAATCTCCAGGATACAGGTGTTGCACTAGGACCTTGAACCCACCGGGAAAGAAAAGGTGTCAGACACCCAGTCCTCTCTGCAGGGCAGCTCAAGGAAACGGTGTCAGTGACACCTTCCCCTCACCTTCAGCAGAGTCGCCTCAAATTCTAATCACGGGGATGATACTTGTCTTTGGATGTTTAAGCGGCTACCTTTTTCAGGGCACGTGCGACGGAGAGACCCAGAAACTTACTTGGGTCCTTGTGCGGGCAAATGCGAAAATGACCTTTTGAACAATTGCAATTGTAACAGAGAACCCCAAGCCCTAGATTCTTCGGGCAGCCTCGTTGAATAAGCCTCTTATAAAAGTTATTTCTACGATCTTGGCTCCCATCGTTTCGTTTGTGCTCAATGGTCAGCAATGCCCAGCGTGTCTCACCACAACATTCGCATTTTCCACCGTATGCTTGTAGGACCTGAAGCTTTTGCAACCTGGTTTGCAGATGAGCATTCTTTCTCCTGGAAGCGTTCCGACGATCACGATCTTTATGATGGTACTTTCTCCAGTAGGCTAGGAGTTGATCTTTATGTTTGGCTACATAGGCTCGATGGTAGCGTTTTCGGCATGTGACGCAGCGACTTTTATTTTGAGCAACAAATTGGTCCGGATTTCTTTCGCCGCATAATTGACAGTGGGGTAGACCTGTTCTCATGCGAATCCCCTTTTTTTTGAGTGTTCGCCATCGATCAAGATAAGCAAGATACCGCTGTTTGTTCTTTGTCTGCCAGTGACGTTGATATTTCTTCGCACAAGTGCGACACCGACTCTTATTCGAAGCGTAAAATTGTATTTTTCTTTTTTCTCCGCAAAACTGACAAATCGTTGGCTTCATATTTCTAGTTTAGCAGAACAGAATCCAATATCTATTTACAGGAAGGGTCACTTCTCTCTTGGGTGGCGTCCGCGTCTCTTTGATTGAAGGCAGTCCAGAAGTCGATTTCCTGAGATGTGTGCTTTGTAAGAAAGCGGAGTCAATATTGTGTGCGTCAGCCCGAAATCAACCGGGGACAAGAAAACGGGGACATTCTGAATTTCCTGATGTCGAGGTAGTGAGGGGTCTGGCAGGAGCGGAGGTCACCGGAGGCGCGGGGATTCGCCGAGACTTGGCCGAGCCCGCGAGCGTCGCCCTGCCTACCGATAGACGTCTTTGCGTGGTTCGATGGAGAGCACGTCCAACCAATCTGACCCAACTCGGCGGTAGAGAATACGATAGGGCCAGACTCGGTAGGACCAGACCTTGTCCTTTTGAAAGTGGCCTTTCAGCGGCTTACCGTCGAGAGGATGATCGGCGAGGTGACGAAGCGCTTCTTTGACTCGTTCTCGTGTGGGATCATCACAATCCTTGAGGTCTTTAAGGGCTTGCGGAGTGAGACGGACTTGCCTCACTGCTCCTCACCGAATGCATCTTTGAAGGTGTGAAATTTTCCGGCTTTGGACTCTTTCAATCCCTGCTTGAGAGATTTGACCGCCTTCGGATTCGATAACAGCTCCAATGTCTCCACCCAGCTTTCAAATTCAGCGACTCCCATCACCACTGCTTCTGGACGTCCGTTCTTCGTAACGACGACCCGTTCCGAGAGCCGCCCTGCTCGGTCGACGATATCGGAGAATTGGTTCCGCGCTTCTTTCAATGAAAGGGTCTTAGTCATGGCGATCTCCTTGCGTGTTCAAAGTGTACAGAATTGTGGCCCCTTCGGCAAGCAATGCGTGGGAAGAGCAGGTTGTCAAGCCTTATCCCATCTGTCTCGCCGATCCCTGCCGGGACGGAGGGCAAATTTGTCTCGGTACTGAATCGTTTTCGTTCCACATGGACCTCGTTCCATCTTCCTATAGGGGCTTGTGCGGGAGTGCAACCCTAGGAAATACCTCAGACTGCGACAGAAAGCATGCGCATTTCTGGTGGGGCACGTGGTTTGCGTGATATTCGTTGAATCAGGATTATTCATGACTGCTCTCGCGAAATCGCTTCGAAGCCAGGCCAGAGGGAAACATTGATCAAGATGGGATACCGCGTTAGACAACCGTTTTCGTTTACCTAAATCCGAGCGAAACGAGGAGGGGCCATGGCATCCACAATAATGGAACTCCGCAAGCACCAACGTTTTCCTGTCCGTTTCAAAAGTATCTTCTCCATTGACGGTGTGCATATCGAGGACGGTATCGTAACTGACCTATCCCTCGAAGGGTGCCGGTTGGCAAGCGCCATTCATATTCCTTCCAATGTCCCCATAGAGATTCACATTCGGCCCGATCAACATGCTCCCGTGTATGTCTCCGGCGCAGTGGTC
>JANOJM010000337.1:0-2905 GCA_031418735.1 Nitrospiraceae bacterium
CAATCGTATAGGGGATGTTGAACGCTGTCCCATTGTCATGTGAACAACCGTCGAGCGAGCCCGAGAATCTTTCTGCAGGTTTGTAGCATAACCTGCAGCGGCTGCCTAGCGGGTCGCACATGTTTCGTGGTGAAAAACGAAGGGGTCGAGAGGCTGCAATACAGCCACTCGACCCCTTTGATCGCGGCAGTTAGTTCAGCGGTGGAACCACTCCGGCAAAAGTCAGCATGTCGGTGATGCGAAAATCGCCTGGCGTCGCAGACGGCAGTACCGGTATCCAGTTCGGACGAGCGGCCAGATAGGAAGAGTCATCGGCCTTCAGGAGGCCGATAAAGACCTCACCGACGATGCGGCCTCCCACCGGTCCTAAACGGAGACCATCCTCCATGAGTTCCGCTTCTTTCAAAATGTAAAACCAGAGCGGCGTGCTCTTCTCCATGCCGAAGGGCGTGAGGGCGTCCAGCTGGACGGGGGTCAATGCCGGAACGCCCATCCTCCGCGCAATCGCCTGGCCGGACGGTATTCCGAAATTGACGTGACGCATCAGATTGCGTGAGGCCAGCGACTGTACCCCATCGGCCGGCAGACCAGGGGCAGGTCCACGCGAGCCTGGAAGCAACATCACGACGCTGGAAAGCTTACCGTCGATCTTCTTGTTGGGCCGGAAATTACCATCGCCGAAATTGAAAAACGTTTGCCAGTCGACAAACCGACGCGGTGCGCGCTTCCCGCCACGCAGATCGATCGGATCCGGGTCGTTGGGGTCCTGGGCATCGTCGAAGAGAAAGGCGAAGAACGGCGCTGCCGGCGTGACGGTTGGGCCAAAGTTGAGGCGGTAGCTCGGACGAATTTGCGAATGGCCGAAACGGTAGGCTGACACTGAAAATTCGATGGGGATCAACGGATTCCTTTTGTCCACCTCGTAAAACCGGAGTCCTTTTTTAAGGATGTCATCGACGCGCTCTTGGCCTATTGTCAGCGGCAGGAACTCATGCAGAATAATCCACTGATAATGCCAGCGGACCTGGCGTTGGGCCAGCTTGAAGATCCGGTCAGCCGATTGGTCGGCAAGAGCAGGATCCTTGCGTAAGTGGTCGATCACCGCATTATGAAAACGCAGCATTGCCAAGTGGAACTGAGCAAGGATCACGTGTTCGTCGTTCCGGCTATCTCCGAGGATGGCGTTATTGTTGGGGTCGCGCGGCAAGTCGAAACGGACCGCGCCCTTGCGAGAGACCTGCTCTGAACCAGGAATCGGCTCCACGCGGAACTTGATGTCGCCGGAAGTCACGTCATACAACTCCGGAGATCCTGTCGGCCCATCGCCGTAGACACTATCCAGATCGAACGCCGCGGTGCGAAAGTTCGTCGTTTTTTTGGGGTTGCTCCGTTCGAGCAACGGAGATCTTGGGTCGAGCGTCACATCGTGGTCCAGGAATTGGCCGAAGAAGGTGACGCCGGCCGTCATATTGGGATTGTCGGGATTGTTCGGACTGAATACCACGGGATTTAAGATTGACTGAATGGGATCGCTCAGGATATCCAACGCGTCGATGAGGCCGCCTTTTTCGCCCAGCTTCTTGGCCTGATCCCGTGCAGCATCGGTTGGTGGAGCGAAGGGCGGCAACTCGGGAAACATGCGCGTAAAAGAATTTTCCGAAGCGTGAGACCGGTCCCGCATGCCGGGAAGGTGCAAATTGTTTTTTCCAGTAGTCTGCGCCACAGCGACACCGAATAACGCTGTAGAGCACAGCACTCCTGCTAGCCCGACCGACAGGAATTTCTTGCGACGATGCGACATGGCGTCCTCCTCATAGCGTTACGGGCTCTGATATCCGGGATTCAACTGTTGCTTCCCGGCGTGAACGAGATGCGAGCCAGGCCTCCGCAAGAACTGAACCATGGGACGCGCATAGCCCATCGCGTCCTTATCCAGGCGAAAAGAAAGAGAAGCGCTTCTGTGTAGGATGTTCTCGAAAGAGGATAGTATGGGAAAGAATACAGTATGCAAAAGAATCCATCGGCTCTAATAAACATACAGCGCGATCCCTTACAGCAGCGTAGTGGAGCGAGATGGGCCAGGGTTCGTCTGGTTCATTTAGTTTTTCTGGTTTGTTTTGTTCATCTGGTTAGTTTCGTTCAATCAAAAAACTAGACAAACCAAATAGACAGAGAAACCGGTTGGCTCACGCACCACGATCTGTATTGGGAAAGACGACTCTCATTGCATTGCAGCAATGGTCTCTAGATAATGCGTGAACGGTTCTGACTCCCGCATCATTTTCAGACGACAAAAGGGTATTGAATGTCTTCCCTTTCTTTGGCATTGCTCATCTTCGGTGTGTGCTATCTGGTCATCATCACCGAGCGAATTCACAAGACGATTGTGGCGCTGTTGGGAGCGGCAGTCATGATCGGGTTTGGCGTGTTGTCGCAAGACGAGGCGTTCTATTCCCATGAGTTCGGCGTCGACTACAACGTTGTGTTTCTATTGATCGGGATGATGGTGATCATCAACATCGTCCGTGAAACCGGTCTCTTCGAGGTTTTGGCCATCTGGGCGGCGCAGCGGTCCGACGCGAAGCCGTTTCGCCTGCTGATGTTGCTGGCACTGTTGACGGCTGGGCTTTCGGCCATGCTCGATAACGTCACTACGGTGCTGCTCATGGCGCCTGTTACGTTGGCGATTACCAAGCGATTGGAACTTAATCCCGTTATATTTCTGGTAACAGAGGCGCTGGCATCGAATATTGGTGGGACTGCAACGCTGGTCGGCGATCCCCCCAATATCATGATCGCCAGCAAGGCTGAATTGAGCTATCTCGATTTTCTTGTGGTCTTGGGTCCGATTGCGGTGGCGATTCTGGTCGTGTTCGTGGCGGTACTATGGATTATCTATGGACGA
>JANOJM010000338.1:0-1987 GCA_031418735.1 Nitrospiraceae bacterium
ATTCTCAAAGACGTGGCGTCCGGAAGCGTCGACGTGGTGATCGGCACGCACCGGCTCATCCAGAAGGATGTCGTGTTCCACAACCTGGGTCTCGTGATCATCGATGAGGAACAGTGGTTCGGCGTCAAACACAAGGAACGATTGAAGCAACTCCGCACCCAGGTCGATGTTTTGACCCTCACGGCCACCCCAATTCCACGCACTTTGCAAATGGCCATGGCGAGCGTGCGCGATCTCTCGATTATCGAAACTCCCCCGGCCGGCCGCTTGTCCATTCGCACACAGGTCGTCCGATCGAGCGACAAACTCATCCGCGAAGCAATCTTGCGCGAACTGGGGCGTGGTGGACAGGTCTACTTCGTCCATAACCGAGTCGAAACGATGGAGAAGACGGGAGCTTGGCTTCAACAACTGGTGCCAGATGCGCGCATCGTGATGGCCCATGGGCAGATGAACGCCAAACCGCTTGAAGCCGTGATGCTGAAGTTCTTTCGCCGGGAAGCGGATGTGTTGATCGCCTCGGCCATTATCCAATCGGGCATCGACGTGCCCCATGCCAACACGATCTTCATCAATCGCGCCGACATGTTCGGCCTCGCGCAGTTGTACCAATTGCGCGGGCGAGTGGGCCGAAGCGGGGACCAGGCTTACGCCTACTTCCTGGTCCCCGATGAGGGGCAGTTGAGCGACGATGCCCAGAAACGCCTCACGGCCATTCAGCAATTTACCGAACTGGGCGCCGGCTTCCGCATCGCCGCAGCCGATATGGAAATCCGGGGCGCCGGCAACCTCCTCGGTAAACAGCAATCAGGGCATATCGCCGCGATCGGACTCGATCTCTACATGCAGATGGTGGAACAGGCCGTCCAACGTCTCAAGGGCCAGGTGGTAGAAGAAGAGCTGGACCCCACCCTCCGGCTTCACGTCTCCGCCTTTATTCCTGATGAATACGTCGCCGATCCCCACCAGCGCCTTTCTTTTTACAAGCGCCTCTCATCCTGCACCCAAGTCGGAGATCTCGCCTTGCTCCATGGCGAAATGCAGGATCGGTACGGGCTGGCCCCTGACTCCGTCGAGCGCCTGTTCGAAGTCATGCAGGTGAGGCTCCAGGCCAAGGCCTTGAGGCTCAGCACGATCGAGCTCAAGACCCACTCTGTCGTCGTCACCCTCGACGCCAAGAGCCGGGTCTCAAGCCAAGCGATTCACCGAATGATGGACCGGTACAAAAAACGGGTGTGCTTCCTCTCTCCGCTCTCGTTTGAACTCCAGATACCGCAGCAGGACTGGCCTTCTATTTTTCGAGAACTCACAGCAACCTTGCAAAGCCTGGGAGGCTGTGATACCAACACCACAATGTCTTCGCCATCCTCACACTGACAAGGTTTCATGCGCCTATGACTCGAACATCGAACGGATCCTTGAACCTCCTCGTTATCCGCTTCTTCACTCTACTCGTCGGCGTTATCGGTGGCAGCCTTCTGTTCCTCACCGGCTGTACGCCACCGCCCGAAGAGGGTGTCGTGGCCCTCGTCAACGGCCGGCAAATCACGCAGACCGAGTTCGAAGCCCGCTGGGGAGAATTGGCCGAGGCCACCAAAACGCGGTACGAAAAGGAAGGGGGCAAGCGCCGTTTCCTCGACGAACTCATCACCCGTGAGCTGCTCATGCAGGAGGCGCGCAAACTAGGACTCGACCAGAACGATGCCATCCGCGATCGCGCGCAACGCTACAAGGAGCAACTGATTCTCGACGAGCTTCTCAAGGATCGAATCAAAACCAAGATCGAACTTTCGAGCGAAGAATTGGATGCCTTCTACGAACAACACTCGCAAGAACTCCTGACGCCACTAAAAGTAAGAGTGTCGCAGATGCTGCTGCCCAATATTTCAGCTGCGAAAGATCTGGAAAAGCAGATCAACCAGGGGGGGCACTTCGCCCAATTTGCACAGCGCTATTCAATCGACGAAAAATCGAAAGCGAAAGGGGG
>JANOJM010000339.1:0-3553 GCA_031418735.1 Nitrospiraceae bacterium
TGCCTCAGGGATTCGCCGGCGTCGGCGCCGCAGCGGCGATCGTATTCTTTGCCTATATTGGATTCGATGCGATCTCGACCACCGCCGAGGAAGCCAAGAACCCTCAGCGGGACTTGCCGATCGGGATCATTGCTTCACTCAGCATCTGCACGGTTCTCTACATTATAGTGGCCGCGGTCCTGACCGGCTTGGTCCCCGTGGCGCAGATCGATATCCATGCGCCGGTGGCCGATGCCCTGAGTAAGGTGGGCTTCAAGTGGGGGGCGGCGATTGTGGCGATCGGAGCTGTGGCCGGCATTACCAGCGTGCTCGTCGTGATGATGCTGGGTCAGATTCGGGTATTCTTTGCCAAGTCGCGCGACCACCTCTTGAGTCCCTGGCTCTCAACCGTGCACCCGCGCTATGGCACGCCTCACTATGCCACCATTCTCACCGGCATTGCCGTGGCCACGCTTGCTGCCCTGATTCCCATCGGCGATGCGGCGGACATGACGAACATCGGCACTCTCTTTGCTTTTGTCCTGGTCTGTATCGGTGTCGTAGTCCTACGCTACACAAAACCCAACCAGCCCCGCCCATTCCGGCTTCCCTTCATGCCGCTCGTCCCCATCCTAGGCATGTTGGCATGCCTCGGCCTCATGAGCTTTCTTCCATGGGTAACCTGGATCAGATTCGCCGTCTGGACTGCCATCGGCATCGCGGTCTACATGGGATACGGTCTGAAGCACAGCAAACTGGCCGGGCCTCCTCCTGCCAAACCAGGCCAGGGGCGCGAGGCTAGTGGCTAGAGGGAAGATCCGGGCTTTCGACCAGAAGTCTTCGCCCCTAGCCTCTGGCCCCGCGCCTGTACATTGGCGATTGCAACAGAAGCATTCATGAACAATGCGGCTAAAGTGAATTAGCTCGATTTGTCTGTAGGCTGAGCTACCAAGGCTGAGTCAGGAGCTGGTGTGCTATCGACAGGAGCAGCTGGAGCGGCTGCAGGCACGGTTGGCTGGCCCGCCGGTGCTGATGCAGCAGCAGATACCACTGGCTTGGGAGCAGCGGGCGGCTTTGGAGGAGCAGGTCTCTCCGGCTTGATGCCTCCTTCCCACGAGGGACCGGAATACATATCTAACGCGAGACCCTTGGCTTTCCATTTCTCTTCGAAGTCCGCAGCCGCCTTATTCGGCGTCTCACCACTGCCGACGACGTCATTCCACGGATAGGCCTTTGGGCCGATCTGGCACCCAGTCTCTAACCGCTTCAAATACAAGGAAATTGGATTCCCTCGGTATGGTCCAAGAAAAATATGTAAGGAACCGACATATTCAAGCAAATGTGCCATCCCTGTCCCCAAAGTGGGGCATGATGCCATAAGAAGTGAGAAGAGGGCAAGGAGGTTGCTCCCCTTGCTCGCGCAACGCGCGCCCTCAGAAGGGCCTCGTTTGACGCGCGCAGTCAGGGAGCAAACCTCCTTGCCCTCTTTAGGGAGTAGAGAAGATTAGAGTACTCAAAGGGTCCCAGAAAATAACGGCATGGAACTAGGCGCAGCACCGCTTGCCGAGCACGATGTCACCGATACCTCGCTATTCGTTAGATTGACAGGCTTTTGAGCCGTCCCGTAGACTGCCGCGTATGCCTTCACGATTGATCACCCCTACTCGCCCAAACAGCAAGAAGACCACTATCGGGTTCGTCAACCTGGGTTGTTCAAAAAATCAGGTCGACTCCGAAGTCATGTTGGGCACGTTGGTGGCGGATGGGTTTGCCTTGACTGATGACCCGAAGAAGGCCGAAGTGGTCATCATTAATACTTGTGGTTTCATCGAAGAGGCCAAGCAGGAGTCGATCGATACGATCATTGCGCACGGCAAACTCAAAGAAACAGGATCCTGTCGAGTGCTGATTGCCGCCGGCTGTCTGGCGCAACGGTATCAAGGGGACCTCCTCAAGCAATTGCCGGAACTCGACGGCGTGGTGGGGACCGGCGAGTTCGGGAAAATCGCGGAAATTTGCCGGGATCTGCTGGTGCCGAAGAAGCGGCAGCAACGGCTCTGGATCAGCGAGCCCCCCTATCTGTACGACGCAGACGCACCACGTCTCCGCCTCGGAAAGGCCCATAGCGCCTACGTCAAGATTGCCGAAGGTTGTAACCGCAATTGCGCCTTCTGCGCGATCCCCCTGATGCGGGGCAAGCAACGAAGCCGCCCGGTGGAATCGATCGTAGCCGAGGCCACGCGCCTTGCAGCGGAAGGCGTGAAAGAGGTCAACCTCATTTCCCAGGATACAGTGAATTATGGCGTTGATCTTGGCGTGCGCCACGGCCTCGTCACGCTGCTTCGCGAGCTGGTGAAGGTAAAAGACTTGCGCTGGATCAGGCCGTTCTATCTGTACCCGCAACAGGTATCGGACGAGTTGTTAGATCTTTACGCAGGAGAAGAAAAGATTACCAAGTATATCGACATGCCGCTGCAACATATCAACGATCGGATGCTCAAGCGGATGCATCGGCTGGGCGATCGGGCGGCTATCACCTCCCTGGTCGATCGCATCAGGACTCGCATTCCAGGAGTTACCTTTCGCACCGCCTTCATCGTGGGATTCCCTGGCGAGACGGAAGAAGCGTTCGACGAGCTGAGAGGCTACGTGGAAGAGGCCGAGTTCGATCGGGTGGCGGTATTTTTGTACTCGGATGAGGAAGACACGCCGGCTGTCGAGCTTGACGACAAAGTCGAGCGATCGGTCATGGACGAACGACGGAATGACATCTTGGCTCTGCAGGAAGAAATTGCAGCGGCGCGAGGCCAGGCACGTATCGGCTCCGTGATGGAGGTGTTGGTCGAAGGGGTGTCCGAAGAGACGGAACTCCTGCTCGAGGGGCGCCATGAAGGGTTGGCTCCTGAAATCGACGGCGTCGTCTATATCAATGATGGATCAGCCACCGCGGGGGAACTCGTCAAGGTCGAGATTACCGATGCGGCGCTGTACGATCTGGTAGGCCACATCGTTTCTTAGCAGGATGCTGAAAAAGCCTGCCAGCGGCGTTCTCGCTCGTTCAGACCCTCAACGTACCCCGAGGGTACGCCTCGGGCCTTCACTCGCTGCGGCCTTGCTAGACAGCCTTTTTGAGCATCCTGCTTGATATATCGCTTCTCGAACAGTGCAAAAATGATTCCGAAGCCCACCAGGCCATTTCTACCGTGATCGTTACCTGCCTGCTACACTTGAACTAACCACTCTCATCAGAAAGATAGGCCCGCGATGGCACATCACAAAGAATCGGTCGTCCTCCTGATTCACTGCAAAGACCGCCGAGGGATTGTGGCCCGGGTTTCGGGCTTCATCCACGACTTTGGCGGGAACATTCTCGATTCCGATCACCATACCGATGAAGAATCGAGCGAGTTCCTCATGCGTATGGAGTTCGCCGCCGAGGGGTTGCAAATTCCGCCCGATGAGATCGGCGCCGCCTTCGCCCCGGTCGCAAAGACCTTCGAGATGCGCTATGAGGTTCGCCCTACAAGTCGCCGAACAAGGGTCGCCATGTTGGTCTCGAAACAGGATCACTGTT
>JANOJM010000340.1:0-1652 GCA_031418735.1 Nitrospiraceae bacterium
AGCGAGTGAAGGTCCGAGGCGTACCCTCTGGGGTACGTTGAGGATCTGAACGACGCGAGAACAAAGCTGGAAGCCGTTTTCAACACCCTGCCTAGTCGGAGTCGCCTACGCTGCCTCGTCGTATCAGCTTGAGGAACTCCAGCCTCGTCTGCGGCTGACTGCGGAAGGTGCCTAACATGGAGCTGCTAACTGCAACCGTGTTCTGTTTTTCGACACCCCGCATCATCATGCAGAGATGTCGCGCTTCGACGACCACGCCCACGCCACGCGCGTTGAGCTTCGACTTCAGGGTTTCGGCGATCTGGACGGTCAGCCGTTCTTGGACTTGAAGCCGACGCGCAAAGGTATCCACGATGCGCGGAATCTTGCTGAGTCCCACCACTTTCTTATTGGGCAAATAGCCCACGTGGACTCTGCCATAGAAGGGCAGCAAGTGATGTTCACACATACTATAAAAGTCGATGTCTTTCACAATGACCATCTCGTCGTATTCGATCGGAAAGAGGGCGCCGTTCAGGAGTTGATCGACGTTGCGGTGATAGCCCTGGGTCATGAAGGCGAGGGCCTTGGCCACTCGCTCGGGAGTCTTGAGGAGTCCGTCCCGGCCAGGCTTTTCACCGAGGGCCAGCAGCATCTCTGTGACCAGAGATTGCAGGACATCCACATCCGCAGCTCTCCCGTTCTTACTGACGCCTTCAAGCTCCTGCCGACCTCGCCGCTTGATACCCTGCTTAGCCATGCTATTCCTCTCTAGACCGTAATGTTCAATGTTAAATGATGAATGTGGAATGTTGGGAGATCATCAGATCGTCAGACATCCTTCCGATTCCGACAATTCTACATTCAACATTTATCATTCAACATTCCCATTGCCCCCCGCGTACTCGAAGTAATTGTCACGGGTTTCAATCAACCCGACCTTTTCCAGTTGCCCGGCAGGGAGGCACTTCACTAACAGATCCCAGATCAGCAACACCAGATTTTCTCCCGTCGTGGTGCGTTCGGCAAACTCGGGGTCTTGATTGAGATCGTGATGGTCGAATCGCGTGATTACTTGTTGGGCCACAGTCCGATCCAGCCGATCGAGGTCCACTCCTCCAGCGGCCGCAGTCGGAGCCGTGCTCTTCACCGTCACCAGCACAACATAATTATGGCCATGCCCATTGAGATTATTGCACTTCCCAAATGCAGCCATGTTTTCCTTGGGAGACAGATGATCCGTGTGCAGCCGGTGCGCCGCGCAGAACCGGTACCGCCTTGTCACGCTCGCCTGTGCCATCGTGAATTCCGCTTACATCCAGAGTACAAAAATAGAGAAGCCAGGACCGCCGCTCAATTCGGACAATCCTGGCTCTCTCTGTCACTCGTTCGACTGATCAGCTTGCGCCACCGCAGCGCCGATGCCTTAGGCGCTGAAGGAGCTGCCACAACCGCACGTAGTCTTCGCTTGCGGGTTCTTAATCGAGAACCCGGACCCTTGGAGGCTGTCCACGTAATCGACTTCGGCCCCTTGCAAGAGAGGAGCGCTCTGCGAATCCATGATGACCTTGACGATACCCTTTTCCACCACGGTGTCGTCATCGCCCATCTTCGACTCGAAGGCCATCCCGTATTGATACCCGTGACACCCGCCGCCTTTGACATAGACGCGC
>JANOJM010000341.1:0-9062 GCA_031418735.1 Nitrospiraceae bacterium
TGAACGGATTGTGTTAAACGTGGGAATGGGGGAAGCCATTCAGAACGTGAAGCTACTGGAGAGCGCCGCTGGTGAATTGGGTGCGATTACTGGGCAAAAGCCTGTGATTACAAAGGCGAAGAAGGCCATTGCCACTTTCAAGTTACGCCAAGGTATGCCGATCGGCACAAAGGTCACGTTGCGAAGTCGCAGAATGTGGGAGTTCTTTGATCGTCTTGTGACGTTGTCGTTGCCACGGATTCGTGACTTCCGAGGTGTCTCGCCAAAGTCGTTCGATGGCCGAGGTAATTATACGCTGGGACTTAAAGAGCAGCTTATATTTCCGGAAATCAAGTACGACGAGGTGGCATCCATCCATGGCATGGATATCACGATTGTCACGACCGCCAAGACCAACGATGAGGGCCGGGCACTATTGAAGCATTTAGGAATGCCATTCCGGGCATAATGTCTAGCGAAGGAGTTGCAGGTGTCGAGATTAGCTCTCAGAAATAAATCGGCCATCAAGGCGAAATTTCCTGTCAGGGACTATCACCGGTGCGAGATATGCGGGCGTGTACGAGGGTTCTTGCGCCGATTTCGCATGTGCAGAATTTGCTTTCGACTACTGAGCCTGAAGGGTGAGATCCCTGGGGTTCGAAAGTCGAGTTGGTAGCGTATTCGGTTTCTCTGTCGCTCGGCTGGTGATCGCATCTGGTCACACGAAGAATGTGAGTGAAAGGCTTGTATGGTTACAGATCCCATTAGCGATTTATTAGTACGGTTGCAAAACGGGTTTCGGCGACGCCACGATGTCGTGAGCATCCCAGCCTCCCGTCTCAAGCGCGAGGTTCTTCGGATTCTCCAGAACGAGGGATATATTCAAGGCGTGGAGGCGGATGTCGCGGATGGGCATCCTGTGTTGAAAGTGCAGTTACGGTATGTGGCGGAAGGGCAACCCATGGTTACCGGTATGCAGCGGGTGAGCAAGCCGGGCCGCCGTGTCTATGTGGGGATCAAGGATATCCCTCGAGTCAAGAACGGTATTGGCGTGGCGATCTTGTCTACATCGAAGGGGTTGATGACAGATCAGGATTCTCGCCGTGCCGGGCTGGGTGGAGAAGTTCTGTGCTCGGTGTGGTAATGGGTGCTGCGGCCAGATTGTCATTGCGGCGGCGAGTGAGAGGAACGAGGCATCGATGTCACGCATAGGGAAAAAACCGATCCAGATTCCTGCTGGAGTGGATGTCAAAGTCGCCGGGCCTCTCGTGTCTGTGAAGGGCCCGCTAGGGAAGCTCGATTGGTCGTTGTCCTCAGGCCTTGGGGTTTCCATTGCGAATGGACAGCTCGTGGTGAGCCGGTCGAATGAAGACCGTCAAGTCCGTGCCATGCACGGACTAACTCGCGCGGAGCTGAGTAACCTTGTTCAAGGTGTGACGAAGGGCTATGAGCGTAATCTTGAAATCACCGGAGTCGGGTATAAGGTTGCTGTGCAGGGCCGTTCGATGAGCTTCAGCCTGGGCTATATCAATCCGGTTATCTATCCGATTCCGGTTGGAATCGATGTGAAGGTGGATAAACAAACGCTGATCAATGTGAAGGGGGCTGATAAGCGATTGGTGGGGCAGGTCGCGGCTGATTTGCGATCCCTCAAGCCCCCCGACGTCTATAAGCAAAAGGGCGTTCGTTATGCAGGGGAAGTGCTGCGTAAGAAGGCCGGGAAGACAGGAAAGTAAGGTATTCCATGAATAGCGCAGATAAAGCGAGCCAGTTAACCAGACGAAAACAGCGGGTGCGGAAGAGAGTCTTTGGGACAGCTGAGCGTCCACGTCTCAATGTGTTTCGCAGCCGCTCTCATATCTATGCCCAGATCGTCGATGATCTCAAAGGGGCCACCTTGGCTGCCGCGTCCTCTCTGGATAAGTCGCTCCGCACGTCGGTGAAGTCTACCGGCAGCATCGATGGCGCCAAGGCTGTTGGAAAGTTGTTAGCCGAACGGGCTAAGGCCGCTAAGGTAGAGGCTGTGGTATTCGATCGTGGCGGTCGAATGTACCACGGACGCGTCAAAGCGTTGGCCGAGGCATCGCGTGAAGGCGGTCTGAAATTTTAGGAATCTTAACCTAACGACCGGAGAGGGTAACAAGCGTGCGAGTTAATCCAGATGAACTAAGCCTGAAGGACAAAGTTGTCTTTATCAACCGCGTGGCCAAGGTTGTGAAGGGTGGAAAACGCTTCAACTTTTGCGCGTTGGTTGTCGTCGGGGATGGACAGGGATGGGTGGGTATCGGGAAAGGGAAGGCGGCCGAAGTGCCTGTCGCAATCTCTAAGGCGGTTGAACAGGCCAAGAAAAACTTGGTGCATGTCGCCCTCACGTCCGGGACGATTGCGCACGAAGTGCATGGGCTGTTCGGCGCCGAGCATGTCCTCCTGAAGCCAGCCAAGAAGGGGGCCGGGATTATTGCCGGAGGCGCTGTTCGAGCGGTGGTCGAGGTTGCCGGCGTCCATAACGTCATAGCGAAGACACTGGGTCGTGGAAATCCATTTAATACGGTTCGCGCCACCCTCAACGGGCTCTGTCAACTCCGTAACGTTGCGGACGTACTGAAGCTACGCCGTAACGTGGTGGGCGACGCACAGGATAAGGTGAGTGCCTAATGTCTACAGCGAAAACCGCAAAGGCAGCCTCAAAGGGATTCGTGATCACCTTGCAACGAAGTCCCATCGGCACACCGCAAAAGCATCGACGTGTGTTGTGCGGCTTGGGCCTGAGAAAAATCAGACAGACGGTGACTCGTCCCAATACTCCCCAAGTCAGAGGGATGATCGGAAAAGTCGGATATCTATTGGAAGTGCAGCCACAATGAATTTACATGAGATCGGTCCTGCAAAAGGATCAAGGAAACGACGGAAGCGTATCGGCCGTGGTCCCGGTTCCGGTCATGGGAAAACGTCGGGAAAGGGCCATAAGGGTCTGTTAGCCAGATCTGGCGGTCGGAGTCGACAGGCCGGCGGGTTTGAAGGCGGCCAGATGTCCCTGATCCGTCGTGTGCCGAAGCATGGCTTTACGAACATATTTCGCAAAGAGTACTCGATCGTCAACCTGAAAAGCTTGGGTGAGATGATCGTGTCCGGCACCATCACCCCGCAGATCTTAGTCGATGTCGGGTTGGTCAAGCGCAAGTCGTTGCCGATCAAGATCCTTGGAAATGGAGACCTTACGAAGGCGATTGTCGTGCAGGCGCACAAGTTCAGTAAGTCTGCAGAGGCAAAAATTCTAGCAGCTGGTGGGAGAGTCGAGGTCATCCCCGGTGTTTGAACGACTCCTGACCAGTTTTCAGAATATTTTTAAAATCCCTGAGCTGCGCACCCGTATCCTCTTTACCATAGGGATGTTGGTGGTGTATCGGATCGGGGCCCATATCCCTACGCCCGGGATCAACGGTGAGGCCCTCTCGGAGTTCCTGCAAAAGGAAGGCGGCGCACTACTCGGATTTTTGGATATTTTTTCAGGCGGGTCGCTGTCGCGGTTGACGATCTTGGCGTTGGGCATTATGCCCTACATCAGCGCGTCGATCATTCTTCAGCTGTTGACCGTCGTTGTTCCGCACCTTACGAAGCTGGCTAAAGAGGGTGAACGCGGGCGAAAAAAGATTATTCAGTACACGCGGTTCGGGACGATCGGTATTGCGCTGATTCAGGGCTTCGGGATCGCAGTCGGCCTTGAACAAATGAATAACGGCGCATTCGTGATGACCGGTGGGTGGGGATTCCGTATTATGACGGTCATCACCTTGACGGCCGGTACGGGTTTCCTGATGTGGCTTGGTGAACAGATTACCGAGCGAGGCATCGGGAACGGCATTTCCCTGATTATTTTTGCGGGGATCGTCGCACGTCTGCCGTCCGCCGTGGCCCAGACCTTTGAATTGTACAAGGTTGGGCAGCTCAGCATTATCTTGTTGGTTGCTCTTGCAGCGCTGATGGTCGTGGTGGTCACCGCCATTGTCTTTTTGGAAAGCGGGCGACGAAAGGTGCCGGTTCAGTATGCAAAACGAGTGATCGGACGCAGAGTGTTTGGCGGGCAGAGCACGCATATTCCACTGAAGATCAATACCGCGGGGGTGATTCCGCCTATTTTCGCATCATCGATTATTGCATTTCCCGCGACGATTACCGGGTTTTTTGAGACACCCTGGGTCAAGGATATCGGTGCGCAACTCGCGCCTGGATCGGTGTTGTATACCCTGATGTATGTCGGCCTCATTCTGTTTTTCTGTTTCTTCTATACTGCGGTGGTTTTAAACCCGGTGGATATGGCGGACAACATGAAGAAGTACGGTGGATTCATTCCCGGGATTCGTCCTGGGATACGGACTTCCGACTACATCTACAAGGTGCTCACGCGAATTACGTTTGCCGGATCGATTTATCTCGCAATCGTCTGTGTGATCCCGGAATTGTTGATCTATAAGCTAGGCGTGCCGTTCTATTTCGGTGGCACCTCGTTGCTGATCGTGATCGGCGTCGGTCTCGATACGGCCCAGCAGATTGAGTCCCACATGTTGATGCGGAATTACGATGGGTTTCTTGGTAAGGGTATGGCGCCCCTCCGTGGCAGGAGTGGGTGAGGGAAATCCATGCAGGTGGTGTTTCTCGGTGCACCAGGGGTTGGCAAGGGGACTCAGGCTGAACGTATTGCGGCGCAGTGTCAGATAGCGAAGATATCGACAGGGGATCTTCTTCGCGAGGCGGTTCGCAATCAGACAGCGCTGGGTCTCGAAGCGAAGCGCTACATGGATCAGGGGGGCCTTGTCCCGGATGCCGTGGTGATTGGGCTGGTCAAGGAGAAGTTAGCCGATCCCAAATGCGCGAAGGGGTTCGTTCTGGATGGATTTCCCAGGACTGTTCCGCAGGCGGAAGCATTGGGAGCGGTGTTGACATCCAAAGGGATCGCGCTGGATCGGGTGGTGAACTTCCAGGTTTCGCGCGAGGATATCGTGAGGCGTTTGAGCGGGCGCCGAAGTTGCCCGAAATGCCAAGCGACGTTCCATGTAGACTTTGCGCCGTCCAAGGTGGATGGGACTTGCGATCGATGCGGAGAGCCGCTCGTGCAGCGCAGCGATGACCGACGCGATGCGATCGAGATGCGTTTGAAAGTATACGACGAGCAGACGGCTCCGCTTGTGGCGTATTACCAAGAGCGAAGACTGTTATTTCAGCTGGATGGTTCAGGCGCAGTGGATGTCGTTTTTCAGCATCTCTCGCAGGAGCTGGAGCCGTACCGGGCGGCATGATCATTCTCAAGACGCCGGATGAGATCGCGGTGATGGCTCAGGCGTCGAGAGTAGTGGCAGAGACGTTACAGATTTTGCAGAAGGCCGTTAGGCCTGGTATCTCGACTGATGAACTGGACCGCTTAGCCGAGGATGAGATTCGGTCCCGTGGGGCAAAGTCGGCGTTTAAGGGGTATCGGAGTTACCCCAAGACGCTCTGCGCCTCGGTGAATGACCAGGTCGTTCATGGGATTCCCTCCAAGCGAGTGCTGAAGGAGGGGGATATCATAGGGCTCGACCTAGGGGCCATTGTCGGCGGGTTTTACGGAGATTCGGCCATTACGGTCGCGGTGGGGCAGACGACCGAACGGAATGCCCGCTTGGTTCAAGTAACTGAAGAGGCGATGTACCTCGGAATCAAACAAGCGGTGGTGGGGCATCGGCTGTCGGACATTTCACATGCGGTTCAACAGCATGTAGAGGCTGCGGGCTATTCGGTCGTGACAGAGTTCGTTGGCCATGGGATTGGGCGACAGTTGCATGAAGAGCCGCAGGTGCCGAATTATGGGAAGCCTGGGCAGGGACCGCGGTTGCAGGCTGGAATGGTTCTCGCGATCGAACCGATGGTCAACATGGGTGGCGCTGCAGTCAAGGTTCTTGAGGATCGATGGACGGCGGTAACGGTAGACGGGAGTCTCTCCGCGCACTTTGAGCATACGATTGTGATTGAGCCGAGTGGGCCGCCGCGGATTCTGAGCCGGTTCTGAGAAACTGAAGACGTGGGCATGTGGTTTGGAGAGAAGGGATAGAGTGCCGAAGGAAGATATCATCGAAATTCAAGGCACAGTGAACGAGACGTTACCGAACGCGATGTTTCGGGTATCGCTGGACAATGGCCATAAGATTCTTGCACACATTTCCGGAAAGATGCGGATGCACTTTATCCGTATTCTTCCCGGCGATAAGGTGACCGTGGAACTGTCGCCGTACGATCTGACACGTGGGCGGATTACCTATCGGTTTAAGTAGGAGTGAAAAATAGACATGAAAGTCAGATCGTCCGTGAAGCCAATCTGTGCCAAGTGTAAAGTGGTTCGGCGCAAGGGCGTGGTCCGGATTCTCTGCGAGAATCCGCGCCATAAACAGCGCCAAGGGTGAGAGGTCGCAGGACGACCTGATCGGTCTCCTGCTCGCGCAGCGCGCGGCCTCAGAAGGCCCTCGCTGGACGCGCGCACTAGAGCCCAATCAGGTCATCCTGCGACGAATGTGGGAAGAGTAAGGGGGAATTATGGCTCGTATTTCTGGAGTGGATTTACCGAGAGAGAAGCGGGCGGACATCGGCTTGACCTATGTCTATGGGATCGGTCGGGCATCCGCACTCTCTATTCTGAGCAAGGCCGGGATCGACGGAGCGATTCGTGTAAAGGACTTGAGCGAAGAACATATCGTCAAGATTCGTGAAATTATTCAGGAAGGCTTCCAGGTCGAAGGCGATCTGAGAAAGACCTCCTCGATGAACATCAAGCGATTGATCGATAGCGGTACATACCGTGGGCTGCGCCATCGGAAAGGGTTGCCGGTCCGCGGCCAGCGGACCAAGACGAATGCGCGGACGAGAAAAGGCCGTCGCTCCGGTGTGGGAAGCAAACCGAAACCGCCTGCGCGTAAGGCGTAGGGCGTGACCGTTACTTGAGTAGGGAGTCTGTATGAGCATCAAAAAAGGGAAGAAGAAAGAGCGCCGGATCGTGCAGAGCGGGGTGGCCCATGTCCAGGCTTCCTTCAATAACACGATCGTCACCATCACCGACTTGAGCGGCAATACGATCGTGTGGGCGAGCTCAGGGAACCAAGGCTTTAAGGGGTCTCGCAAGAGCACGCCCTTTGCGGCTCAGCGGGCAGGCGAGGCTGCTGCGCGCAAGGCGATGGAGAGCGGAATGCGCCAAGTGGACGTCTATGTGAATGGGCCTGGATCCGGTCGTGAATCGGCGATCCGATCTCTTCAGGCCGCTGGATTGCGGATCCATATGATTCGTGATGTGACCCCGATTCCGCACAATGGATGCCGTCCACCTAAGCGGCGTCGCGTGTAGCGGCGCATGTCGAGGGAGTCGGATATACGAGAATTGTTGGGCGCACCTACGTGGTGATGTCCGGTAACCGGAGGTAGAGCAGTGGCAAAGTATCGCGGTCCCGTCTGTCGGTTGTGTCGGCGAGAGGGTGAGAAGTTGTTCCTGAAAGGCTTGCGCTGTATGACAGAGAAGTGCGCTATTGAGCGGCGGAGCTATCCTCCTGGACAGCATGGGCAAAAGCGTCCGAGGAATTCGGAGTACAGCACGCAGCTCAGAGAAAAGCAAAAGCTGCGCAGAATTTACGGTTTAATGGAATGCCAGTTCCGGGGTGTGTTTGAACGTGCGGAACGGCAGTCTGGTATTACCGGTGAGGCGTTGCTGCGGTTGCTGGAATGCCGGCTGGATAACGTGGCCTATCGATTGGGGTTTGGTGCTTCTCGAAAAGAAGCCAGGCAGCTGGTCAGCCACGGGCACCTGACCATGAATGGTCGGAAAATCAATGTGCCTGGCGCGCAGGTCAAGGCGGGCGATATCATCAGCGTCCGGGAGCGAAGCCGCACATTGATCTCGATCCAAGCCGCCTTAGAATCTGTTGATGGACGAGGCATTCCGGAGTGGTTGGAGTTGGACAAGACGGCGTTTAAGGGCGTGGTACGAACGCTGCCGTCAAAAGACCAGATTGTGCTGCCGGTCAATGAGCAGATGGTGGTGGAGTTGTATTCGAGGTAGATACGGAATTGGCAAGAGAGTCGGTCTCTGTGGCGAACAGATGCCGTTCAGTGGCTGGCTACTCGATGAGATCAAGGGGGAGTCATGATTAAAGCAATGAAAGACTTTCAGATCCCGCTGCGGGTGGAAGTCGACAACGATACGAATTCCCAAACCCACGGCAGATTTACCACAGAGGCCTATGAACGTGGATTTGGGACCACGGTCGGCAACGCGTTACGGCGCGTACTGTTGTCGTCGCTGACGGGCGCGGCAGTGACCACCGTGAAGATCGAAGGGGTCCTGCACGAGTTCTCCACGATTCCCGGGATCACGGAGGATGTGACCTCCATCATTTTGAATGTCAAAGGACTGCGGCTTGCGGTACATACCGATAAGCCGAAGACGCTACGTCTTAAGAAGAAGGGACCGGGTGAAGCAAAGGGGTCTGACATTATTCATGATGGGGATGTGACCATTTTGACTCCGAATCTGCATATTGCGACGTTGGACAAGGATGCCTCGTTCGATATGGAAATGACGGTGAATCACGGGCGAGGCTACGTGCCTGCCGAGCGAAATAAGGAAGAGGGGCTGCCGATCGGTGTGATCGCGATCGATTCGGTATTTTCGCCCATCAAACGAGTGAACTTTCATGTGGAGAATGCCCGTGTCGGTCGCATGACCGATTACGATAAATTGACCTTGGAAATCTTGACGGATGGGACCATCTCGCCTCGCGATGCCTTGTCCACGGCGGCCGGCATTCTTCGCGACCACATCGATATCTTTATCAATCCCGATGAGCGACTCGAAGGGCGCGCTGATCTTGGGAGCGATGAGGCGCAACGTGAGGTGAATAAGCATCTGTTCCGTAGCGTCAACGAGCTGGAACTGTCGGTTCGCGCCGCAAACTGTTTGAAGAATGCGAACATCAAGACCATTGCCGACTTGGTCCAGAAGACCGAAGGGGAGATGCTGCGGACAAAGAATTTCGGCAAGAAATCGCTCAACGAAATTAAAGAGATCTTGA
>JANOJM010000342.1:0-1813 GCA_031418735.1 Nitrospiraceae bacterium
GAAGAGCATCGACCCGGTCGCGACGTTCTGACCGAGAGTAGTCCAGCATCTCAAGAATTGCCAGAATATTGTCTTCAACCGACAAGCGTCGAAACACAGATGACTCTTGCGGCAAATAGCCGATTCCCTTTTCTTTCAATCGGGTAATAATTTGTTGTATGTCAGCGACGGCAATCGGGTCGATCCCTGCAAAGGGTTCATCCAGCAACATGAATGACGGGCTCGTCGCGAGCGCCCTCGTAATTTCCAACCGTCGGCGTTCCCCACCAGACAACGCATAGGCCATGCTCGCTCGAATATGGCTCAAGTCCAGTTCCTTAAGAAGAGCATCGACCCGGTCGCGACGTTCTGACCGAGAGTAGTCCAGCATCTCAAGAATTGCCAGAATATTGTCTTCAACCGACAAGCGTCGAAACACAGACGATTCTTGCGGCAGATACCCGATTCCTTTCCGCGCCCGTTTGTACATCGGGAGATCCGTGATCACCTCTTCACCGAGCGATATCGCCCCTTCATCAGGCTGGCACAAACCGACGATCATGTCGAAGATGGTGGTCTTGCCTGCCCCATTGGGTCCCAGCACACCTACGACCTCTCCGGCACGGACTTCGATCGAGACGCCTTTCACGACTTTGCGCGCGCGAAAACTTTTCACCAATCCCGTCGCGCATAAACCGGCCCCTTCTGCCCTGTTCACTTCAGTACCGGCCGACAGCGCATTCCCTTGAACCGGTACGGTCACTTGATCGCCCCCCCATCCGGCTCAATCCGTACATGCGAGCCTCCCTCCACCACACTCCGATCCTCTGCTAAAAACATCGTGATTTGCTTGCCACTGACCCTTGTTCCCTTATCCCAGGCCACCGGATCGCCCGTCAGAACGATCTTATCTCCATCATGGTAGTAAATAGCCTTTTCACAGGTCGCATTCCCCGAATCCTTTTCGATTTTCACTCGTCCGGTCGCTTCAATCCTGTTGACTGAACGATTGGACACAGCCGGCACAACATCGGGCCCTTTCGAAGGTACGGCGCCCTTGACGACCTCAGGCCCTTTCGGGGTATCAGTCGCGGGTGAGTCTTGCACGCGAAACATCACCACCATGCGATCGGAATAGACAACCAACGACCCACGAGTCAGCACAACCGCTCCCTCAAATATCGCTTGGCTATCCTGATTTTTTACGGTCATCCGTTTGGCTGTAATGGTCGTGCTCACCGCTCGATCAACACCACCCTTGGGAAGGGCGGCGTCGGCCGATTCGCTCAATGAAGCTATCCCAAACGGGAATAAATTAAGAAGCAGGAACCAAATCCACATGTACATCCTCAAGCACTTCAAATTCCTCTCGGTCCAAGTGTCCCAGTAACCCACGCCCCGTCACCTCTAACCCATGCCCGACGATACGAACAGGATCCTCTGTGCGAATCTCTCTTGTCAGGTCAGTCCAAGCCAGATGGTTGGTATAAATCACGTACCCGCTCTCGGTGTGAATCACGAGCGGCTCCAGTCGGTTTACGAGCACAAAGTTCTTCGTCTCCGTATCCAACGTCCCTTCATCTCCGGTTAACGTCAAATCTTTTCCCTGCTGGCCAAACAGTGTGATCGCGACGACTTGGAGCATCGCCCGCTTGTCTCGCTCAAAGAGTCTCGCCTCTTGCGCCTGTACTTGCCATTGAACCGTATCGCCCTTGGTTTGGGTGAATGTAAACTGGGAGATCGTGGCATCAGCTGCATCCATGGAGCCTGGCGCCGCCGCCGTCGGGGTAGAAACCATAGTCGAATTGGTCACGAGCAAATAGGCAAGGAAACA
>JANOJM010000343.1:0-1918 GCA_031418735.1 Nitrospiraceae bacterium
GCGCGTCATGAATAATCGCGTGCTTGAACATGCGGTCGAGGGGGCCAGACAGAATATACGCGAAGGGGAAACGATTGCCGAACCGCTGAAGCGCAGCGGTGAATTTCCCGCGCTGGTGACCCACATGATTGCAGTCGGTGAACGCAGCGGTGAAATGGAAGAGATGCTCCGTCGAATCGGCCAAATTTATGATGGAGAAGTGGATCGGGTCATCACACGGTTCACATCGTTGCTGGAACCCATCATGATCTTGGTTATGGGTGTCCTGGTGTTCTTTATTGTGGTAGCCATCTTGCTGCCGATCTTTGAAATGGGCCAAATGGTTCGCTAGCACGCGCGTGACGCGGGGACGTTGGAGGGTGGAGGTTCGAGGATGGAGGCTCCGGCCTCAGACCTCAAGCCTTTGCGAGCGGATCGGCGATTGCAGCGAAGCGTTCATGAATGTCTATAGGCAGTGAAGGCTGATGAGTCTAACGGGAGGTGTTCGATGAGTCTACGGGAACAGGTTCAACATGTGCGGGTGATGTGGAGCAGGAAACGCCGGCATCGAGGCTCCCGCGCCTCACGCCTCACGCCTCACGCCTACCGGGGAAACGCCGGCTTTACGTTCATCGAGATCATGGTCGTAGTGGCCATTCTCGCGATTCTTGCCGCCTTGGTTGTCCCTCGCATCATGGGACGGACCGATGACGCCAAGCGCACTGCAGCCAAGGTCCAGATCCGCAACATCGAAGGGGCCTTACAGCTCTATAAGCTCGACAACGGTGTTTTCCCCTCAACTGAACAGGGGTTGAAGGCCTTGGTGGAAAAACCCTCCGTCGGCGTCATCCCAAAGAAATGGAAGCTCGGCGGATATCTTCCAAAGCTTCCGGAAGATCCCTGGGCCAACCCCTACAAGTATCTGAGTCCCGGTCAGAGTTCCGCTCTGAGTCCCGGTCAGAGTACTAGCCAGAGAGGTGAGTACGATATTATCTCTCTCGGAACCGATGGCGAAGTCGGTGGCGAAGGCATCAATGCCGATATCACCAATTGGAATTTGGACAAGGACTAGAAGGATGGGACAAGGGGTAACGGGGGTTCGGGCCTCGGATGGATTTACCATTCTGGAAATCATCATTGTGCTGTTCTTGCTCGCCGGCCTACTGGGCATCGTCCTGCCTCGAATTTCGCTGGAGGAAAATCTGAGCTCTGTCGGCAGGCGGATGGTCGGGACTGTGCGATCCCTCCAGAGCCTAGCCATGTCGAGTCAGAAGACGGTGCGTCTGTACGTTGATATGGATCGAGGGCTGTACTGGCCGATGATTCTAGAAGGGAATCAAGAAAAAGCGCCAATCGATCCCACCTGGGCCACCCCGTTGAACCTCCCAGCCACAATTCGTATTTCAGATATTCTGCTGAGTCAGGGGAAAAAAGAGTCCGGGCGGGTCGATCTATCCTTTTACCCCACGGGAAGGATCGATCCGATGACGATGCATATGATGGATACAAAGAACAACATTCTGGCCATTGCCATCGAGCCGGTGACAGGCGCGATCCGCATGAGCGACGAGCGGATAGAGCCTCCCAGACCACTGGTCATTCCCGAACGTGTGAAACCGTTGCTCAAGACTGCGACGGCAGGCCTGTAATTACGCGACGTTGAAAAAACTGTATCATCGCAGACGGAAGTTCTATGGGCAGTGAACGGGGTTTCACATTGTTGGAAGTTTTGATTGCGCTCGGCATTCTCGCGCTGGCGCTGCCGATCTTATTGGGCCTTCGCAATTGGGATCTCGACCTCCATGCCAGAGCCAAGGAACTTATGACTGCCACGATCCTCGCGCAGGAAAAATTGATCGAGACGGAACTGGGAACGCAGTTACCCATCGGCGAAACAGGTGGAGAATTCCTTGCGACCCCACTCGGATCGCTGCCGACT
>JANOJM010000344.1:0-8522 GCA_031418735.1 Nitrospiraceae bacterium
AGCGAAGCCCGCCGCAACCTGACGATCGCCTCCATCGGTTTGACATCTTTCGGACAGACCTCCACGCAGAAGTTGCAGCGTGTGCAATCCCAGATCCCATCCTCGTCTTGAAGCGCCGAGAGCCTGGCCCTTGTCGATGAACGAGATTCTCGTTGGTCGGAGAGGAAGCGATCGGCCTTCGCCAAGGCTGCAGGACCGGCAAATCCCTTTGAGACTTCATGCACGGTACAAGCCGCAACGCATGCGCCGCACATGATGCAGGCATCGACATTGTGAAACTGCGGATTGGCACGGCCTTGCACCTGCGTCTGAACAGGCACGTCTTCATCCGCTGGCCGAGCCCCTGACACCAGCCATGGATGTACGTCGCGAATCTTCTCCCAAAACGACGCCATATCCACGACCAGATCCTTGATCACCGGCAAGTTGCGCAACGGCGCAACCGCAATGTGCCCATGCCGTTCAAGTTCTTTGCGGAGGGAGGTGCGGCAGGCGAGTTTCTCGCTACCGTTGATCGTCATCGCGCAGGAACCGCAAATCGCGGAGCGGCAGGAGTAACGGAGCGCCAGACTCCCGTCACACTCGTTTTTGATGCGAATCAACGCATCGAGCACCGTCATCCCTCGGCCGACATCGAGACGATACTCATCCTCGTGGGGAGCGCGATCGACTTCGGGATTGAATCGTTGAATCGTGAAGGTCAGGCGCATAGAGGACGTAAGGCGTGAAACGTAAGGGGTGAGGGGTACCGCTACGTCAGCCCAATTCGAATATCTTCGGAGAGTTCGTCAGATTGCGGCATCCGTCTTTCGTGACGAGGACCATGTCTTCGATGCGGATGGCGCCCAGACCGGGATAATAGAGCCCCGGTTCGACGGTGACGACGTGGCCCTCTTGGAGCAGAGACCCGGTGCGGCTGATGCGCGGCATTTCATGGATATCGAGTCCAACCCCGTGGCCGGTGCCATGGAAGTATCCCTGCATACGCCCATTCACCAAACCCGTCTGGTATCCGGCTTTTTCAAACCTCGCCAAGATCCGTTGATGAATCCTCTTTCCGTCCGCCCCATCTTTGACTTTCGTAATGGCCTCTTCCTGCGCATCAAGCACTGTCTGATACAGCCGCTTCAGCTCGGGGCTCGGACCCCCCCGCACCACGGTTCTGGACATATCGGCGAAATACCGGTTGGTGGCCGAGCGAGGAAATACATCGAAGATAATGCTGCGATGAGCCGGCAATGGCCCACTGCCTTCGTTGTGCGGATCACAGGCCTGCTCTCCTCCGGCAACGATGGTATGCTGGGCCACGCAGTCGCGCTCCATCAAGGTCACATTGATCAATTTCTTCACCCGTTCCGACGTCAGGGGTATCCCATCGAACCACAGCTGATCCTTATTGATTGAGGCCTGACGCAGCAAATCGTGAGCGGCCGCGACTGCCTGTTCGGTCGCGCGTTGGGCTGCTTCGATATAGCGGACTTCTTCGTCGGTCTTCACGACACGCTGTTCATAGAATGGATCCCGCTTCGGAAAGAGCTGATACCCCAAGGACTGGAACTTGAGGGCATGGCCAAAAGGAAAGTTTGCCGGGACCAGGATCTGCGTGATGCCGGCTTCTCTCAAGAGGATATGGACCACCTCAACCGTGCCTGGCTCGGCGAGCCCCTGTGTCTTGGCTCTCCCTTCTACCTCCGAATACGAGAGCACCCGATCGACGGACGATTGGCTCTTTGCCCGATCCATTTCGAGATCGCTCATCACTAAAATTCGCTCCCCTTTAATTTCCAAATAGATAAAGGGGTCCGGCGCAATAAACTTCGTCGCGTAATAGAGATTGGCGTCCGTCTCGCTGGCAGCGATAAAGACCGTGGCGCGTTGAGGGTGCGAAGTGAATGAAGCCATGGTAAATGTTGGCCGGAATCTAGCACGGGGGGGAAAGTCGGTCAAGGCGCGGATGGAGCAGGCTCAGGCGTTGCCGGAGTACCCTTGTCATCAACCTTCTCCTCGTCAGGTGTCATGAGATCGATCGGCAGCATGAGGGTGTTCTTCAAAATGTCAAAGGCCAGTTGCGCCAAACCCGTTACGCCAGTGGCAAACGACTTCATGGGCAGGTAGGTGACCTCCGGATCCTCGATCGACCCTTTGACGGAAAACAGCGCCGTGGCAATGCCTTTGCGATCACCGGCAAAGAGCCGCCCGAAGAGCGGTATCGTTTTCAGGAATTGCGAATAGGATCCGAAGGGGCTGACGGCCCAGACCATATCGATTTGATCCGTCGTCATGTCGTAGTTGCCAGCAGCGGTAATCTTGACGATCGGGCTATCGATGATCAGGTTCTCGGTCTCGAAGAGCCCGTTCCGCACGAGAACCTTCGCTGAAATCTTGGTATAGGGCAACCCGTCTTTCTCCAAATCTACTTTCCCTTGGAGCACGGCCGGGAGATTCAAAATGCTGATGATTTTCCAGACCGCCCGTTCCTCGGATTTGAAGATGCGACCGTTTTCAAGCAGGACTTCCACCTTGCCGTCCAATGTAGGAGCCAGCCCATGCGGATTCTTCCCACTGCCGCGAATCGTCCCCGTCACTCGAGCTTCACCTGTGATCACGCCGGCTTTCGGGCCGAATAGTTTCAACACATCTTCCACCAACAAGCCTGTCGCCCGAACCGAGAGTTCCGCGTCGGCAGGCTTCTTCTGAGGCAGTTGCACCACGATACGTCCGGCGACATCTCCGTTGGATGATTGGCCGGACAGACGATCCAGATCGAGCACGCCGTCTTGAATGGTGATCCGGGCGGAGAGACTCCCAAATTTGAGATGCTTATAATGGCCCCGTGCTATCGACATGGTTGCCTGGACCTTGCTGGTGGCGGCAAGGGTTTCCAGAAACTCTCGGATCGGCGACCGTGGGCCTTTCGGAATAAGGAGATCGAGATCCATCTGATTGGACTCGATCTTGGCAGTAATCACCGGTTTCCCCACCCAGTTGCGGATCGACCCTTCCAGCACAACGTCACTGTCGAGCGAGCGAAGCGACAACCGCTTGATCTCCGCGCCATTCTTCACGAACCGGACCCGCAGATACAAATCCTGGATAGGTCCCTCCGTCCCCTTCACATTCATCAGGCCGTTAGTCAACGCCAGCCACCCGGTGGTCTTCCAGGTTTTCCAATCGAGCCCCTTCCCCTTCATGTCGAGCGACAATTCAATATTCCCAGCCTCAAACCCTCCCTTCGCAATCCATTCCGGCACGCGGGACAATGACAACGTGCCGGTTGAAAGCGCCGCATCGATGGAAAACCGTTCACCCAGCTGAATCTTGCCTTTGATCGGAAGTCGAATCGGAGGCACACTCAGCTCAAGCCGATCGAGCAAGACGCCGGAGGTCCGTGGAATCATGCCTTCGAATTCCAAGGTCGCTTGGGCTCCGATCGGTTTTTCAACCAGATCGGGAAGCGTCACTTTCGATTCGGTCAGGACGACCTCACCCCGTACGTGCGGCGACACCGTCGGCCCAGTCAACACCACCGCGCCATTGACCAGGCCCTCGATCATCCCGACGGGGATAGCGTTCGCGGGTAACAACTTAGCCATATGACCCGCATCGCCGTTGACTCGAATCAGGAAATCCTGAAACGCGCTGCCACTGCCCCCGGTGATACCCCCGCTGAACTGCAGAGCCAGATCTCCTAAATGGCCTGTCACCTGATCGAACTGGGTTCCGCCCTCAGACAACACGAACCGGCCCTGCAGCGCCGTCACCCGTTCGGGCAGCAATGGATTACTCAGACTGACTTGCTGAACAGTAACCTCTCCCCCGGCAAACGTAACGCCGCCCGGTTGATTGAGCGGGCCGACCATGCGAAACGTGGGAACGGCATTGCCTTCGACCTCATGCGAGTCAGCCAACACACGCGACAACTGTTCCGAATTGACCCTCTTCGAGAGAAACTTCAACAGATCTGCGGCGGCCATCTCTCCGGTAATGTCCATTTCAAGCCAGGGGCCTGCCTCTAAAAATGAGACGAGTGCCTTGCTTTCATTCATGTGGATCGTGCCATAGAGTCCGCTCAGATTTGAGACCCGGAGACGTCCGGTTTCGACCAACACCACCGCAGCTAAATCCTTGGCAGGGATATGATCGCCTCCGATCAAGGCTTGTCCCTGTTTCACGCGAAACTCCCCTGTCAACGACAGCTGCGGCCCTGCCACCGACGATCCTGTGACAGTCGCCGAGACCACCTCCAATATGCCGTCGATCTCCCGATTCTGGATTATTGCCGGCAGTTGCGGATGTACCCATTCGGCCGCCACGGTCTCGAATAACCGGCTCAACTGGATCGGAGCTGTCGCAAAGGTCAGCTCAAACGTGGGTTGAGGCGTCAGCAGACCGGAGAGGCTCGCTTGGCCGGTGAGCTTCAGTTGTTCGAGGTTTGCGGATAAACCGGACAAGACCACATCATAGCCTGCGACCCCAGGCACAACCCGAACATGACTGTTCATATTGAGTGCGCCCTGTAAGTGTTGAGGCGCCGGACGCGGCCCGAAGAAATCCGCCATCTCTCGAAGATTCAGATTGGCCGCTTCGACAGTGCCTTCGAATTGGAGTATGGTTTGCCGAGCAGAGGAATCGCTGAGCGCTATCGTCTGCCGTTGGGCGGCGCTGATCGTCCCTCCTAGAGAGAAGCCGGACAGGCTCTTGCCGTCCGCATAACCGGAGGTAACGTGTAAATCCGCCTGTCCTCGCTCCGCTCTGATGACCAGCGACGCCTCCACCGACTCCAGTGTCATCGATCGTGTCCCGTCTGGACGTGAATCGTCGATGATGAGCACCTTCCCCTTCACCAGCGTCGCTTCCCGGATACGGAAAATCCGGCTGAGCGTCTGCATAGCGTCCTGATCGGCCGCCCCCCCCTGGACAACCTGATCGAGGAGGTTCCAGTGCCCGCTGCGATCGCGCCGAAGCGTTAACGTCGGTTCTTCGATGAGCAACCGCTTCCCCACCACCTGCTTGCGCAACAGCGGGAGAAACCGCAAAACCAAATCCAGCTTCTTAGCCGATAACAGGACGTCATCGGAATTCCGATCGTGAACCGTGACCTGCGTTAATTCCAATCGAAGACGCGGAAAGTCGCTAAGGACCAGCTTGATGCGATGGACGTCGATTTTGCGTCCGATACTCTGCTCCAGCTGCTGGAGGAAAAAATCTTTGATGTACTCGTCGTCAGTCAGGTAGGACAAGAAAGTAAAGACACCGCCACCGCCGATCAGCAGAACAACAATCAGGGCAACAACAACACGAGTTCGAACCACTCCTCCTCCCTGGATCGATCATCCTTGATGGGTAGCTGCATCATTTCTACTGGTCTCGCATCTTACCGAATCACCTGCATGAAATCTACTAAGTCTGTGTCTTGATAGGGAATTCTCTGCTTCTCACGTTCAACATTCAGCCGGATGAAGAACCGGTCAGGATACAAGTGACTGGGCAGGCCGCTCAAACTGGTTGATTTGGTTCATCTGGTTTATTTGGTTTGTTTCGTTTAACCAAAAACCAAACAAGCAAGACAAACCAAATAACGTTCTTCTTGGGTTGGCGGACTTTTTCAGCGTCCTACTTGAGATGCGAGAGGGGCAGAGGAGATGTTCGTCAGATCAATCACGAGTTCGTCGTTCGTGTTGGCTAACAACGTGTCCCAGAGACTGTGCTGTTGTGTGATGGTCGCCTCACCTGGCTCGAAGAACAAGTCGAATCCTTTGGCGACAGTCGGTCGCATGGGATAGCGCCGATCGTAGATCATCCCATAGGTCGGAATGCCGTAGACGACCTGCCAATTCCCCAAAATGAAATGCAACTCAGTCCCGTGGACATATAATCCGCCCGTGGTGATGACTCGCTTGACGGACGTTTGCGGGTGACTCAAATAAAACGTCACGCGTTCTTCCGGCTTCACTGCGGCAAAGGCCTCTGCGATCTGCTGAGACAAGAGGGCCAGTTCCTCCTGACGAAACGCCGGCATCAGCGGCGCCTCGCCCTGCAGCCATTTCTGTAGCCAGATCCGATGTTCTTTGACCGAGATGCCTCCGAGGATACGAGCAACCTCCTCGGCGCCCATCGCCTTCGGATGCGCATGTGCGCTGGGAGGCCACTCCGGCAGGACGGCATCATCGACTTCCAGGCGAACATAGTTCACTGGATCTTCATAGACCGCACGATACGGCACGATAGGAATTGCGCAGCCGGCGCATAACAGTAAGGCGTAAGGCGTGAGGCGTGAGGCGATCGCCCTGAACGCCGCCCACACTGAATCCGGTAGTCCATATTCTCTTCGGTCTAAACCCCTCACGCCTTACCCCTCACCCCTCACGTTATTCGGTGATCGTGACTGTCATCTCGACTCGTTCGAGGGGATTATCCCGGCCGTCGCGCTTCATGCCGACCACCTTGTCCGCCACGTCCAGTCCGCTGACTACTTCACCGAACGCCGTGTACTGCCAATCGAGAAAGTTCGCGTCTGCGACGCAGATGAAAAACTGCGAGCCGGCGCTGTCGGGGTCGTTCGAACGCGCCATGGAGACCACCCCGCGCTTGTGCGGCTTGCTGTTGAACTCGGCCTTGATCTGATAGCCCGGCCCCCCCATACCATGCGACGCACGGTCAGGGTTCTTGCTGTTGGGATCGCCACCCTGGATCATGAAGCCGGGAATGACCCGATGAAATGTCGTACCGTTATAGAAGCCTTCCTGGGCCAGCTTGGTGAAGTTCTTTACATGCCCCGGCGCCACGTCGTGAAAAAAACTCAGGACGATCTCGCCCAGATGGCTCCCCTTGTTGCTGACGGAAATGGTGGCTCGTGTTTTTTCTGTCGGCTCTGACATCGTCTCTACCCTTTCTTGGTTAGCGAAAATTGAAGGGCGACGGAGCCGGCCCTCCTTCAAGACCCTGATTGATGGGATTCCACGTCCTCCCGTCGTCGTCGCTGCGGAATGCCCCGTCGCTTGTGCCGGCATAGAGCACTCCGGCGCCAGACTCGATCAAGACTTGGATGGCCATGCTCGTCAACCCATTGTTGAGCGGTAGCCATTGCCTTCCTTTGTCGATCGTTTTGAAAATGCCGTGCCCCGTCGCCACAAAGAGCCCCCGGCTGTTGAACAGAATCCCGCGAATCGAATCGTTCGGGAGCGCCCGGCTGATGGGCCGCCAGGTTGTTCCTCCATCGACACTGGAAAAAACACCTCCATCGAACGTGCCGGCATAGATGCCACCCTCCGGATCGATCGTCAACACACGAATAAAGTTTTCCGTCATGCCTTCATGATCTTTGAGCCCATGCTGCTGACGCACCCACCCGGTCGATTGAGCCTTAAATCGCAGGATCCCTTTCCCTGAAGTGCCGGCGAACAGCGTCCCGTCTGACGAGAGAGCCAATGCATGGACGAGGATGTCGTCCAAGCCAGTGGTCACGACCGACCAGCGATCGGCAGCAAGTCGATAGACCCCGTCGCTCGTGCCAGCGTACACCCCCTCGCTCACGGCAAGAAGAGCTTTGATTTCCAGGCGCTTGAGCCCATTATTGATCGCCTGCCAGCTCTTCCCTCGGTCGCGGGAACGAAAGACCCCGCCACGGAAAGTTCCGGCATAGATCGCGCCATCTTTTCCCGTAGTAAGAGTCAGAATGAACGGGTCGGTCACACCCTGGCCCGACTTTGCCCAGTTGACACCGCGATCCTCACTGCGAAACAAACCGAGACCGAAGGAGCCTGCATAGATCAGGTCGCTCCCGACAGACGCGAGCGCCTGAATACTCGTGGCCTGCTGGCCGAAGGAGCCGTATTGAGGCTGGTCCCCATGGCCTGGAGCTAGCTGCGGCGATGGGGGAACCGGCAAAGGCGCCTCAGTGGCAGCCCCCAATATCCCACCTGCACTCCATATACTCAGCGCAAGGACTGTCGATATAATTCGAGCCCGCATCATCATCTATCCAGTTACCCCCGCAGAATGCTCAAAAAGTCCGTCCAGCAAGGCCGCAGCGAGCGAAGAGGCGAGGCGTACGCCTCGGTACGTTGAGTCTCTGAGCGATGCGAGAACGCCGCTGGCGGACTTTTTCAGCATTCTGCTATCGGACACGCTGCCCGGCCGGTCCTATCGGTAGATCCGGATCAAGTGGCAAGTTGATTTCAGTCGGGCCTACCCGTCCAAAGATACGTGCGCCAAGAATTCCAATCTCATACAACACCATCAAGGGTACGGCCATCAAGAGCATGGTAAAGAGGGTTGCATCCGGCGTGACGACGGCTGACAAGATCAACGAAGCCACGATCGCATGTTTCCGATACTTCGATAACTGCTGGGCCGAGACTACACCAACCCGCGCCAGGATGGTGAGTACCAGCGGCAATTCGAACGCGCAGCCGAATATCAGGAGAAATTTGACGTTGAAATCGATGTAGGTGCCGACGCTCAATTCCGGAGTGATGTCATGATCCATCCCGAAGCTGACGAAGAAATTGATGACCAGCGGG
>JANOJM010000345.1:0-7303 GCA_031418735.1 Nitrospiraceae bacterium
TCTTCAACGTCTGGGCGGCCGTCAGCAGACGGAGAAGCGCATCTTCTGTATGGGCATAATCGACGACGACGGTAAAATCTTGCCCGGAAGAGACCCGCTCGAAGCGACCAGGGACATTGGTAATCTGGGCGGCCGCTTCGCGGACCTGATCGGATGTCGCTCCACTATGCAACGCCACCCCAATCGCTCCCAATAAGTTATAGACGTTGTGCTCGCCGACCAACCGGCTCTCGACAGCAAACGATCCCGATGGAGTCGCCGCAGTAAAAGCGGTCCCGGCAAGCGAGAGGCGCACTCGTTCCGCCTTGAGATCGGCCTGGTTCTTAATGGCATAACCCCAGACCGGCACGGGGCAGGCTGCCCGGATCGCAACCCCTCTGGGATCGTCCAAATTGACAATCGCGCGCTTCCCGGTTTTCTGCCCTCCGGCCAATCCGGTAAAGAGCCGCAATTTTGCCGCAAAGTACTCGTCCATGGTGTGATGAAAGTCGAGGTGATCCTGCGTAAGGTTCGTGAAGACCGCCACGTCATACTCGCACCCCGCTGTCCGGTCTAACGCAAGCGCGTGGGACGATACTTCCATCACTGCATCGGTCAGTCCGCCCTCGACCATCTTCGCCAAGAGCGCTTGAAGATCGAGTGCGCCGGGCGTCGTGTGCGAGGCAGGAAACGTCTCCTGCCCGATCTGGTAACCCACCGTGCCGATCAATCCTACCTGCCGGCCGATCCCTTCCAGTAATGACTTGCAGAGGTATGTCGTCGTCGTCTTCCCATTCGTGCCAGTTACACCGATCATCTTAAGACGGGCGGAAGGATCTCCATGAAACCGGCTGCCGAGAAGACCGAGCGCCTTACGTGAATCAGCCACCTGCACAAACGGTAACGGCCTCGATGCCACAGTCGCCTGCGCGACCACCGCAACCGCGCCGGCCTTAATGGCCTGCTCGACAAATCGGTGGCCATCGACGCGCTCACCCTTGACGGCGACAAAGAGACTCCCAACCGTCACAGCCCGCGAATCGTCCGTGATCGCATGCACCGGGAGGTTCACATCGCCACGCTGCTCTAGAATCTCGACCTGCCCGCGAAGCCCCGCGAGCAACTGCATAAGGGTGATGGGATTGCGCGCCATATTCCTTAGTGGTCCTTCATCGCCAGTGCGATTTTCACCGTGTCGTCTCTGGACACACCAAGATAGTTAAGCACCTGCTCCCCAACCAGCCGAAAAACCGGCGCAGCCACGGTCCCGCCCCAGGATTCGCCTTGAGGCTCATCCAGAATCACGATCATCGCCAGCCGAGGAGATTCCGCCGGTACGTACCCGACAAACGATCCGACAAACTGCGTGGAGGAATAGGCGCCGGTTCGCGAATCGATTTTTTGCGCAGTCCCGGTTTTACCTGCCACGCGAAAACCCGGGATAGCCGCCTTGCTTCCGGTCCCGTTCGTCACCACACCCTCCAGCACTGTCGTCATTGTCCTAGCCGTCTCCGGTGACACGACGCGCCGCTTCACTTGTGGCAGTACTTCCCTGAGAACGCGGCCTTTCTGGTCGCGCACTTCAGACACCACGTAGGGCTTCATCATGACACCTCCATTGGCGAGCGCCGCCACTGCCGATACCATCTGCAGCGGCGTCACCCCGATCTCTTGTCCTATCGAAATCGACGCCAGCGATCGGCGCCCCCAGTCTTTGGGCGCCTTCAACAGTCCGTTCACTTCGCCCGGCAAGTCGATCTCAGTGCGTTGACCGAATCCGAATACTTGAAGGTAGCGATAGAGCCGCTGCTCTCCGAGGGCCATCCCGACTTTAGCGACGCCGATATTGCTGGATTTCTGAATCGCCTCAGAGAACGTCATCCAGCCCAATTTGTCATGGTCATGAATCGTCGTATTTGCGATCACCATACGGCCGTTTTCACCAAAGACCATGGTGCTGGGTGTCATCACTTTTTCTTCAAGCGCTGCGGCTGCAACCACTATTTTCATGGTCGACCCAGGCTCGTACGTATCCGTCAAAGCACGATTGCGCCACCGATCCGGCGTCAACGAGGCCACGACATTCGGGTCGAATCGTGGACTGACGGCCATCGCGAGAATCGCACCAGATTGCGGCTCCATGACGATGATCGTCCCGGACTTGGCATGAGTATGGGTGACGGCCTCTTCGAGTTCTTTTTCTGCAATATACTGAATGACCTCATCGACGGTCAGCGTAAGGGCATGTCCCGGCGTCGGCGCTTGCTCCGCCACACCCTTGGGAAACACCGTTCGGCCTAACGCATCCCGCTGCAACACGGTGACTCGCTTTTCTCCATGCAGATGCGAATCGTATCGGCGCTCGAGTCCCTCAAGTCCTTGCCCGTCCATTCCGGAAAATCCGAGTACATGGGCCAGCAACGGGCCCTTGGGATAAAACCGCCGTCCCTCCATCACCACGCCGATGCCGTCCAATGACAATTGTTCAAGCCGACGGCCCTGCTCAGGATCAACCTTTCGTGCCAACCACACGAAGCTCTTGTCTTGCCGAAGCTTTCTCTCAAGCTCATCGCTTCGCATATGGAGCACCGGAGAGAGGTGGCGGGCGACAATCGACGGGCTCTCCAGTGACGTCGGGACCCCGAACACGGATGGCACTTCCATGTTCATGGCAAGCACTTTGCCGTGCCGATCCGACACCATGCCTCTGGCTCCTTCGAAGGACACAGTCTTTTGATGTTGCCGATCGGCCTTGGCCGTGAGTTCTGCAGCTTGAAGCACTTGGAGCGTGACCAGCCGGAATAGAATGATGCCGAACCCGCAGAAGAGCAGGAACAACATCAGATAGCGACGACTGCGAGAGGGGCCGGAAGTCACTCGTTCCTCCTCACGGTTGAATCATGTCTCGCCAGACGGACTTGCACGATGGGTGACAGTACCGGGCTCGGAGCTTCTTCCTGCTGATGCACCATCAGCACTTGCCCCTGCTGTGGCGGAATGAGTCCCAACTTTTCCGTCGCCACTTTCGCGATTCGCTCGGGGGCCGTCAGCGCAGAAAACTTCACTTGCAATTGGTCCCGCTCTCGCTCCAGCAACACTTTCTGGGTTTTCAATCGCTCGATCTGATAACCCACCCGAACGACATCGACACGTTCCCACACAAACATAAAGACCAGCATCACGCCGGCCACAATCGTCAACGTCTTCATGAATGACCCTCCTTGGATACCCGCTGAGCAGCCCGCAACTTGGCACTGCGGGAGCGGGGATTTCGGGCTGATTCTTCACTGGTAGAAACCTGCGGCTTCTTGGTGAGCACCACCAGTGCAGGGTCCTCCTTGCCGGAGAGCGCCCGAAACGTATGCTTCACAATCCGATCTTCGAGCGAATGGAATGAAATCACACAGAGCCGACCGCCGGGAGACAACACATCCGCCGCATCGCACAAGGCCGGTTCGAGGCAATCAAGCTCCTGATTCACTGAAATACGAAGGGCTTGAAAGGTGCGGGTAGCACAGTGGAGCCGGCCATGCCGATAATTTGCAGGGACAGCCCCCTCGATCACGGATACCAACTCCTTTGTTGTCCCTAACGGATGGCGTTCACGCGCGCGGACAATGGCATGAGCAATTCGCCGGGAAAACCGTTCTTCGCCAAACTGAAAAATCGCGTCGGCCAACTGCACTTCCGGCCACCGATTGATCAGATCAGCTGCGGTCCCGCCTATGGATTGATCCATGCGCATGTCGAGAGGCCCATCCTGTTGAAAACTAAATCCGCGCGCCGGTTCATCGAGTTGAGGCGAGGACACGCCAAGGTCAAAAATAATTCCGTCGACCTGCGCCAATCCCTGCGCCGATAGATGTTGTTTCAATTCCATGAAATGACCATGAATCAGAATTGCGCGAGCGCCGAACCGCGAGAGCCTTTGCCGACTAGCTTCAATAGCCGATCTGTCCCGGTCGAGGCCCACGAGCCTCCCATCAGGGCCACTTCCCTCAAGCAGTTTTTCAGCATGCCCACTGTATCCCACCGTACAATCCAGGAAGATCTTCCGCCCATCACCCAGAAGCCAATACAGCACCTCTGAGGACATGACAGGGGAATGCCGATCATCCATAGATTAGAACTATCCAGACTCACCCACTTTCCCCCACCTTTGGCGCAGTATACACCCACTCAAAGACTTGTCAATAGCAAATTCATGGACTTACGAGACTCTTCTTACTGCTCGTTTGATCCTTGTCCTCATGACAAAGTATCTTGAGTTTTTGAAGGTGCCGGCAGCTGATACCGCTGTCCAAGAGAGGGTGTAGCAATGCAAAGTAGGCTGGTTTGATTGCATTTTCCTGATTTCAGGGGGAGAATGTAGCTATGCAAATCAGGCAATATTTCTTCCTAATTATGGCCATCACATTCAGCTGGCTCCTCCCCAATCTTGCCCAATCCGCCTCAACCATTTACTACTGTCCCGATCGCAAGTCTGACCAGCAATATTCAGCTAGGCCGGCGCCAGGCTGCGTACCCCTCGTCGATGAGAAGCAGCCAAACCAGGGCGACGATTCGCTACAGCCTCAGCGCGAACCAACAGATTTCAAAATCGAAAACCTCCAAAGTGATGTGTCCGCTTTCCTCAGCCGATACCACCAACTTCTTGAATGCTGCAAGACAGACGTCTCCGAGCTTCAACGAATCGACGAGGTAGGCGATGAGGTGGGCGATCTGCTCAAGTCCACGCAGGCCAAGCTCTCCAATCACTCGATGGCATCCCGCGGCATCATGCTGCGGGAAATGATCCTGCCAGTGGCGAAGGCCCGAGCGGACATCAAAAAGCTGCGCGCCACTCTCAATCGCATTGGCACCATCAGCAACACCCGCGAATCCGGAGACTTTGAAGAGTCCGGACGAGCCGCTCAGGCTATTCGAGAGATGGAGGAATCCATTGAGCGAGATATCCGCGCACCAAAGCTATCGACAGGACCAAAGACTGGCGCCAGTATCGGCAGCGCACCAGCGGCAGGGCCGAGTATCGGAAAAACTCCAAAGACCGGCAACACCATTGGAGGGGAAGGCGTAACCGGACAAGATATCGGAGCCTCCACCCGCCATAGCCACGAGATCGGCGCATCCGGGCCGACCGGCTTCGCCATCGGCGGGACGGGTCGCGCCGGACCTTCGATCGGAGAGTCGACATTCAACAGTGAGTCGTCTTCGGCGGTTGGCTCTTCACTACAACGCTCTACCGTGGGATCTAGCCTGTCTGATTCGACGGTGGGATCGAGCTTCGGCGGTTCCGGGGTAGGCTCAAACCTCGGTGACTCGAGTGTCGGTTCAACGATTCAAGAACGCGGCACCAGCCCGCAGCGCTGATCTCCCTCACTGGCTCTGAAGCTCGGTCGGTACCGATTCCCATGTTTCTCCACGATTCTTACTCCTATACAAACCACTCCCGTTCGTACCAGCATAGAACATGGCAGGATCGGTCGGGCTCTGCAC
Source organism: Nitrospiraceae bacterium (assembly GCA_031418735.1). Lineage (GTDB taxonomy): Bacteria > Nitrospirota > Nitrospiria > Nitrospirales > Nitrospiraceae > Palsa-1315. The sequence goes on from JANOJM010000345.1 coordinate 5,476, forward strand.
GAGTGATCGGATATTGAGCGTCGCAAGACCCGTATTCAGCGTGCCCCACGTCTCCCCACCATCTTCGCTCCGGTGGACGCCTTCTCGACCACCCAGATAAATGACACCCTTCTTCGTACGATCCAGGATCATTGAAAACAACATCTGGTCTTGCAGGGACTGTCCGATCCGTACCCACGCCTTCCCACCATCCATCGTCTTGTACAGTCCCGTCAACGTGGAAGCGTACACCGTATCCGGCTCAAACGGATCGACCAGCACCGACGTTACGCTGAGCGCGCGTGACGACTTAATAATGTCCGGGGACACGAGGCCATTATTCACCTTCTCCCAATGGCCGGCCTCGTCGATCGATTTATACACTCCGCCGCTCGTACCCGCATATAAGATCGCCGGTCTCGTCGGATCCATACCCAGCGTGACCACCATCAGTACTTCCTTCATCCCTTCCATTTTCTTCACCCAATGCTCGCCGCCGTCTTTCGTCTCAGACACACCCATCGTCGTGGCGATAAAGATATGATTGCTGTCCATCGGATCGAAGAGGAATTGATTGACCACCGAGGAGATCGTCGCATCGTCCAACCCTGAGCGCATCGAAGCCCAGCGCTGCCCGCCATCATGGCTTTTAAAGACCGCGTCTCCCTTCGTACCGGCATACACAGTGGCCGGATAAGTCGGGTCAAGCGCCATCGAAATCACGCGCGAATGGCTCATGCCCCGTGACAAATTCGTCCAGGTCTGGCCTCCATCGCGTGTCTTATAGATGTAATCGTTCGTCGCGACGTAGATGATGTCAGGATTCTTCGGATTGAGCTGAATGACGACGATGGGATCGCCGCGATTGCAGCCAAGGAGAGGAAGGCCAAGGAGGAGCAGCAATAGGAAGGCACGTCGTTTCATGAATTCAGCTTGAGGCGATGTGCGATGAATGATCCTTCCAAGCTCGCTCGTTCTCGTTTTTTAGTATGGCGCCCATGATCGGTCCGACTGCGCGCGTCGAACGAGCACCTTCTGAGCATGCGCGTTCCGCGAGCAAGGGACCGACATGGGCGTCATACGCTCCTGTTTCAGCATCCCGGATCAGCGGTAATTCGTGAACTGCAGATCAATCCCAAAATCCTTGCTCTTGAGAAACGCCATGGCCGCTTGAAGGTCGTCCTTGCTCTTGCTCAGCACACGCACTTGCTCGCCTTGAATCTGCGCCTGCACTTTCAGCTTCGACTCCTTGATCGCCTTCGTCACCTCTTTCGCCTTGTCCGCCGCGATCCCGCTTTGAATCTTCGCCACCTGACGCACAGTCCCACTCAACGCCGGCTCCACAGTCCCATAATCGAACGCCTTCAACGAGACCCCGCGCTTCACACACTTGGTCTTAATAATATCGTTCACCGCGTTGAGCTTATACTCATCGTCGGAGATCAGGGACAGTTCCTTTTCCTTCTCCTTCAACGTAATCTCCGTCTTTGAGTCTTTGAAGTCGAACCGCTGCTTGATCTCCTTCGTTGCCTGATCGACGACATTCCGCATCTCTTGCATGTCCACTTCCGACACCACATCGAACGAAAATTGCTCAGCCACGATCTCCTCCTCTCATCACGTTATCCATTTTCTTTTCTACGCCTCTCCAAAGGGAGTGGCCGAGGCTGCCCTTTACTGCGCGCATCGAACGAGTACCATCAATCTAAGGAAGGTCTGATTAATTCACGTTTCCAGTCGGAAATCTGTGCCTGGGCTGACCACCAAGGCGAATTCGGTGGGCAGCCACTGTTCCGAGGGCCTTTGGGTGGGGCGCATCCACCGTTCGATGGCCCATAGTCCACCTCCG
>JANOJM010000346.1:0-2888 GCA_031418735.1 Nitrospiraceae bacterium
GTTCTTCGTGACGCTGTTGTTGAGTCAAACACTTGGCTGGGTGCGGGCGCAGTCCGGTACGACCAGCCTCCGCGCCATCCTCTATATGGACGAAATCTTCGGTTACTTCCCGCCGGTCGCCAATCCGCCATCGAAGCAACCCTTGCTGACATTGCTGAAGCAGGCCCGCGCGTACGGTCTGGGCGTCGTGTTGGCGACACAGAACCCCGTCGATCTGGACTACAAAGGCTTGGCGAATACCGGCACCTGGTTCATCGGACGGCTGCAAACCGAGCGAGACAAGGCGCGCGTGTTGGAAGGACTGGAAGGTGCTTCGGCAAGCTCTGGAAAGAAGTTCGATAAACAGGGGATGGAACAACTTCTCGCCGGACTCGGCAATCGCGTCTTTCTCATGAACAATGTCCACGAAGATGCACCAGAAGTTTTCCAAACGAGGTGGACGCTGTCTTACCTGCGTGGTCCACTCACGCGGACGCAGATCAAGACCTTGATGAGCGAGGCGAGGGGCAAGGGGCTAGAGGCCAGGGGTAGCGAAAAGGATCAGAGCCGTCATATAGCGTCGTCTTCCCTCTTGCCGCGTGCCCCTAGCCTCTCGCCTGGCAGCGGACGTCCGATGTTGGCCCCCGATGTGCCGCAACATTTTATCCCTGTCCGAGGCAGCCAACCGAGCGGCAGCACTTTGATCTACCAGCCGATGTTACTCGGGTCTTCCCAGGTGCGCGTATCTGACAGTAAAGCCGGCGTCGATATGACGCAGGATATAACCGTGCTTGTGCCGATCTCTGACGGTGCGGTGGCGGTGGATTGGGACCGCTCCGTGGAAGCAGGCTTGGCCCTGGCCGACTTGGAGTCAGCGCCCTCAGATGATGCACAGTTTGGCGCAGCTCCCGGCGCGGCAAGCAAAGCGAAAAGCTATGAGACTTGGAGCAAGGACTTTTCCGGTTGGCTGTTCAGAAATCAGAAAGTCGATCTCTTCAAGAGCCCCAGCACGAAAGAAGTCTCGAGGCCTGGTGAGTCCGAGCGGGATTTCCGTGTGCGGCTGCAACAAGCCGGGCGTGAAGCACGAGACAAACAATCGGACAGTTTGCGTCAAAAGTACGCGCCGAAAATTGCCGCCTTGCAAGATCGGATTAGGCGAGCAGGACAAATGGTCGAACGGCAGCAGGCGGAATCTCGTTCGAGTCAAATGCAAGCGGCCATTTCGGTCGGCGCTTCGATCCTAGGGGCGTTTCTCGGAAGAAAAACCGTCAGCGCGGCGAACATCGGCCGGGCGACCACGGCAATTCGTGGAGCTGGACGTGCGATCAAGGAATCGAAGGATGTGGGGCAGGCCGAAGAGAACGTCTCGGCGTTGCAGCAACAACTGGCCGACCTCGAAACTCAGTTTAAGACGGAGACCGATGCGTTCGCTGCCGCGACCGATCCCCTCAACGAGAAACTCGAAACTGTCTCTCTCAAACCGACCAAAGCCAACATCGCCGTAAAACTCGTCGCCCTCGCCTGGACGCCTCACTGGCAGGATTCAGATGGCACGACGACACCGGCCTGGTGAGCGGGACAGGTGAGGCACGCTGAAGGCTGAAGGGTTCGGACCTTCGGCCTTTCCCACCTTCAGCCTGCGGCTGGCATCCCTTCAATTACCTGGTAGTAGCAGAACCCTTCGTGCTCGACGAGCTTCTTTGCGATGACCCCTGCGGCTGTTTCGAGCGTGGCGGCAAGCGTCTCGTTCTGGATACTGAAAACACTTCCGCCACGCACCGCTTTCCCCACGAGCGATGTCACAACGGCTTCGGCGCGCAGAGCGTCACGCGTCACTCGGGCCAAAGCCTCCAGTGAAATCATGGGACGATTGGCATCGAATTCCGGATAGGGCGATTCCTGGGAGTTCGGTCCCACTCGCAATGCGGTCGCGCCATGTATGGCCGGCACGCGATAGGCCACATCGAAAAAGGCTTCCAGGAAAATGCGCGTCAGATCGGCGCTGACACGTTGAGAGTCGATCGTGCCGGCGGAGATGCGATCAGAATCGGTCGCGCCCGCTTGAATTTCTTCTGAGATCCCCGGATACAGAAGAGCGTTGCCGCTTCGATCGACAAACCCCTTCGAGGCGACTTTCATCACCCCGCGAGGACCGGCGCCTACATAGTCCGAGCTTGTCGTAAAACTGAGATCGCCAAAATAAGCTTTGTTGTAGGCCAGCAGCCGCCGAGCGAAGAGAGAGGAGTCCTGTCCGAGCTGATCCTCATCCAGATCAAGATGCCCATGCCATTGTCTGGCTACTTCAATGACCTGTTTGAGTTTCTCCACATCGATGCGGGCGTTCGCATCGTTGGTCGCATCATCGAGAACGTGCGCGAGGATAGAGAGGGAGGCTCCCTGGTCGTGATGCCGCCGGAGAATCTTATCGATGACGGCCGTCAGGGGACGGACGCTGGTGGCTTGACCCTCAAGGGACTGCGGGAACAGAGGATCGAGCGAGGTGCGGCCATCACGCCGTTCACCCAGCGGTTCGTCGTGGGCCTGCCTGGTACAGGCCAGGAATTTCTCCGCGAGTTCTTTCTTGTCGGCCAACTTCTGGCGGAACCCTCCGCGATGGAGATCCAGCTGGTCACGTAGTTGCAGAACTGAGGCACTGCAGCCTGCCTGCATAAGGAGAAGAACCAGCAAGACGCATACGGCATTTGGCCATCGCGTCATTATTGCCTCCCCCTAACAGCCTTCAGCCTGAACCCCTGGGTCAATGCTTGCGATCTTTCTGCATGATTTTATCAGTCCAGGCTAACAGGATGGCCGAACCGATGAAAGTCATGTGGATAAAGATCTTCCACTTGATGTGTTCGAGATCTTCATTCGCGATGTTGACGAACGATTTCAGGAGATGAATGCTG
>JANOJM010000347.1:0-2547 GCA_031418735.1 Nitrospiraceae bacterium
GCGCGTTCGATTATGCGTTTCTGCGCCATGTGCCGAACATGGTCGTCATGGCGCCGAAGGATGAAAATGAATTGCAGCACATGATGAAAACCTGCATCCAGTATGAGGGGCCTGCCTCGGTGCGGTATCCGCGCGGACAGATTCTGGGTGTCACGATGGATCCGGAGCCGAAGGCCTTGCCGATCGGGAAGGGTGAGTTGCTGCGCGATGGTACGGAGGTGGCGATCGTGGCCATCGGTGTGCCGGTTGCTCATGCGGTGACGGCGGCAAAACGGCTTGAGGAAGAAGGGATTTCTACGGCGGTGGTGAATGCGCGTTTTGTGAAGCCGCTGGATCAAGACTTGATTGTCGAGGTGGCGAAGCGCGTTCGATACGTAGTCACGGTCGAAGAAGGCAGCAAGATGGGCGGGTTCGGCTCAGCCGTTCTGGAAGCCCTGTCCGATGCCGGCGTGACGGATGTGACGACGAAGATCCTGGGGTTGCCGGATCGGTACATCGAGCAAGGACCGCAGGACTTTCTGCGCGAACGATACGGGTTGACGGCGGAAGGCATCTATCAGAGCGTGAAGGAGCTCATCGGGAAGACACCGGCTTCCTCACGAGAGAGGTTTGCCCTGGCCACATCGTCCGATCATCTGCCGCATGGGGATGAGCAGGGGAGCTGATTGGGGATGTGAGGGGTAAAGGTAAGTGTAATCAATGCATATTACGAGACGAAAAACCAGACAGATTCAAGTTGGCAAGGTGAAGATTGGCGGAGATGCGCCAATCTCCGTGCAGTCGATGTGTTCGACCGACACGCGCGATACGGTGGCGACGATCGAGCAGATTCGTCAGCTGGAGGCCGCAGGGTGCGAAGTGATCCGCGTGGCTGTGCCGGACGACGAAGCGGCGGCGGCGCTGCCCAAGATCAAAGCGGCGATGACGGTGCCGCTGATCGCGGACATTCATTTCGATCATCGGCTGGCATTGAAAGCGGCTGCGGTCGTGGACTGTGTCCGGATCAATCCTGGCAACATCGGGGCCTGGTGGAAAGTCGAAGAAGTCATCAAGGCCGTGAATGATCGCGGCATTCCGATCCGCGTGGGTGTCAATGGCGGCTCGCTGGAACGGGATCTGCTGGATAAATACGGCTGGCCGTCGCCGGAGGCTTTGGCTGAATCGGCGCTCAATGCCGTCCACGCCTTAGAAGACGTGGGATTCACGAACATGAAGGTGTCGCTGAAGGCGTCGGATGTGCACCACGCGATCGATGCCTATTGGTTGTTTGCCCACCAGTCCGACTATCCTCTGCATATCGGTATTACCGAGGCAGGAACGGCGATGACCGGGGCGGTCAAATCCACTATGGGGCTTGGATATCTGCTCTCCCAGGGTATCGGCGACACCTTGCGCGTGTCGCTCGCTGCCGATCCGGTCGAAGAAGTGAAGGTGGGGTTCGAGATCTTGAAGTCGCTCGAACTGCGCCACCGGGGGATCAACGTGATCGCCTGTCCGACCTGTGGCCGCGTGGAGATCGACGTGGTGAAGCTGGCCAACGAACTGGAAAAGAAGTTGGGCCATATCAAGACTCCGCTCAATGTGTCGGTCCTTGGCTGTGTCGTGAACGGGATCGGCGAAGGGAAGGAAGCGGATATCGGGATCGCCGGCGGCGAAGGGAAGGGCATTCTGTTCAAGAAGGGCAAGCTTGTCCGGAAGGTGCCGATCGAAGAATTGATGGATACGCTGATTTATGAAGTCGAGCTGATGGCCAAGGAAAAAGACGCCGAAACAAATGGAGAGGCCATAGCCCCTTCAAACGAAGGATGGGAATCTCTCGCGCCTGAATCCGATCGGCCTTCGACGCTCGGAAAAGAAATTCCTATCCTCTCCAGTAAACAATAGATCTTCCCTCTCACCTCTAGCCTCTAGCCTCTAACCCAGACTATAATGTGCGCAGGGCGCCGTACCCAAGTGGTTAAGGGAGCAGTCTGCAAAACTGCGATGCAGCGGTTCGACCCCGCTCGGCGCCTCCACACCCCACTTGTACATGGTTTGTTTGGTCTGTTTCGTTTGTTTGGTTGAACGAAACTAACCAGATGAACCAAATCAACCAGACAAACAAAACAAACCAGATCAACCATCTCGTTACCAGTCTCCCGCGGTTCCATCCTCACAGGTGCGCGCTTTTGAGAGAAGTTGATAGGACGTCGATTCTTCCTTCAGATCCGGTTCGTCGGAGCGGAGCATCGTCACCTCGATCTTTTCATTCGCGAAGGTTTCGTCGCCGGTTCGTAGGACGGTCTCCCGGTTCAAAATCTGCATGGCGTTGAGGCGGGATATTTTGAGTGGAAAGGTCTCGAACTGGTCCGCTGACAGGAACGGCACCTGGACCGTCACCCGACCATGCTCTACATAGACAAATTGACGCACGGCCTCGTCGATGGGAGTTTTCAAGCTGAGGACCGCTGAGGTCATCGGTGGGATGGCCGAAATAGAAACTACATACAGGTGAGGGGCGTCAGGCGCCGTCGTTTCCCATGCCCCCGTGGCGTTCACGTTCGGTGT
>JANOJM010000348.1:0-2841 GCA_031418735.1 Nitrospiraceae bacterium
CGACAACACCCATAGCAGGGGACAGAGGACTATCAGAACTAGTACCTTCCTATACCACTGACTCCCGTTAAGCCATGTCATATGTGCCTCCTCTCGGATGCATCCTGACGACCATCTAAATCATGCAAAAATGCAGCCACCCTTGTGCCAGCCTCTTCTTGTTGTTCTGCTACGGTTGCTGGATGAGGTGCTCGACGCTCCTGCATGGTAACCCCTACAGGAGTTGAGCACAAGAGAATCCTGGGCGATAGCACCGACAGCAACATCGATTGAGCAGCCGACCTGTCTCTGTGTAGGTCACACCCTCCACTTCTGGTCCCTGTTGCAAGGTTTCCATTCCAATCATCTATGCGCTGTTTTTTGTCAGCCCAGAATCGCTTGATATTGTAGAAGATCAGCTCCCTTCACCCGAGGGATGCTATTCCATGGGAAGGCATCGCCCTTGCTCTCTCCAGGGGTATTACAGACGGTGGGCAGAGGGAGAGATTGTATGGAACCGACTGCGCCGATTCCACAATCACCGACAGGTGATGCAGCGCGCCGCCTTTCTTTCCTTCGTTCAAGCACGATAGCTCTCTGTTTTTGCCTCTCAACATTCGGCACCGCCTCGGCCGTGATGTCCGCGCCAACGCCGTCCCAGATCCCGCTCTTCGAGGAATCCCCAATCCCAACACCTCCCTCCATTGCGCAGGCGCTGCCGGCACCTCAGATACTCAAACGATGGGTACGGCGGCAACGTACCATGACACTGAATCCCGCAGCATTGGATGTCATGAATCGCCCTCGTGCCGAGGCCCACACCGACGTGACGATGAACTTCTTCGATACCGGGCTTCGAACGCTGAACCTTGACCAGCCGCGCGAGTACCCCAAACAGACAAAGGTCTGGCGAGGTAGGCTGCGAGGAGAAGCAGGAAGCGACGTAACTTTGGTGACTCACGGCACGACTATGACCGGAACGATTCTGTCGAACCACCGCCTGTACAAAATCGAGACGGCGGGCGGAAACCTTCATCGCCTCGTAGAAGTGGACGAAGACGCCTTACCCCCTGATCACCACCCCCTTGTCGTGGCAGACGATGATCCCATTGCGGCCCCTCCCACAGCCGGAACTTCACAGCAGACCGATACCACTGCCGCAGCAGCGGGTGATGCTGTTGTCGACTTGCTGGTCGTCTATACCTCTGCGGCAAAAACCCAGGAGGGTGGGCAGGCTGCGATGGAGGCGTTGATCGCATTGGGCGTCGATTCGGCAAATCAAGCCTACAGTAACAGCCAGATCGCGATGCAGCTCCGGCTCGTCCATACGGCCGAGATATCCTATGCGGAATCGGGCGCTATCGACGCCGATCTCACCCGCTTGCGTAGTACGACCGACGGGATCATGGACCAGGTACATCAATTGCGAGACCAGCACAATGCCGATCTCGTCGCCTTGATCGTGGACGACGGCGGCGGCTTTTGCGGCATCGCCTACGTGATGGCGAACGGTCCACGTGCCGGCTTTGCCAGCTCTGCGTTCAGTGTGACAGCTCGCGATTGCGTCGCGAACGATACCCTCGCGCACGAATTGGGACATAACATGGGCAACGCACACGACCGGGCCACGGGTGGAACGGGCGTCTACCCTTACTCCTATGGGTATCGGGATGAAATCGGGAAATTCCGGACGATCATGGCCTACGCCTGCCCGACCGTGTCCTGCCTGCGTGTGAAGTACTTCTCCAATCCAAGACTCCTCTACAACGGGCGCCCTCTCGGTATCGATCACACCGTCAATCCAACGAACTCCGCAGACAACGCGCGTTCCATGAACGACGTGCGTCAGATCGTCGCCGCTTGGCGCACAGGAACTGCCGACGTGACACCTCCCACGGCGCCGGCAAACTTGCGGATTATTTCCCCTTGACCGGGAAGGCTCAGACAGGATCGGCCCCACTCCATTATTTCATGATCGCGTCGAGCTGCATCCCTCTATATAATGAAGCGACCAACGTTAGCCATTTATAAGGGAATACCTCCGTGCTCCACCGATTCAGTTATTGTATTCTCGCCGCAGTGCTAGGCGGTGTCTTTAGCCAGATCTCATGGGCTGATGAACGCCCGACACCGAAGAGCTTGTGGCAAACAGCCCTTCCTCCTCCCACCGCTGCCAATCAGCCTGCAACGATGCGAAAGCCTTGGGTCCTCCGAGATCGAGAGATCGCCCTTGATCTCCCACTGCTTCAAGTATTGAAGGATGCCGGGGCCAGACCCCATCCCAGAATCACCATTGAGCTCTTTGATGGCGCCAACCACGAGCTGGATATCACGTCGACGGTCTCCCGCAGCAACGATACCGCCGTCATCCGTGGCATATTCAAGCCGCCTTCGAGGGGAGATTTTACCTTTGTCGCCAGCGGCAATCTCCTTGTAGGGACCATGCAGCTGGGCGATCGCCTCTACAAGACCGAACATATTGCCAACGGCCGGCTGCGGCTGCTCGAAATCGATCCCGATAAATTACCGCCGGATTAACCCTTTCCCTCTCGTGGCGATTCCCCCCGCTCTATGCCACACTGCTCCATGCTTAGCCTGCATGATTCATGAACACTTCTGCTGCAATCGCGGATTCGCTGCTGCGACACGCCTTCGGCGGGCAGGCTCGCCGCTCACTCCCTCGACGTACTATTCAAGTACGCCTCGGAAGCTCACGGCTCTGCGTGCCCGTCTCGCAACGCGACTGCGCGATGTCGTCCCTCGACTGTGCTCGGGACCCTGAGCTTTGTCGAAGGGCGACGAACCGTCATGAATAATGTGGGCTAGACGGCAGGGTAAAGTAAGGGGTGAATCTATCGTTGT
>JANOJM010000349.1:0-3182 GCA_031418735.1 Nitrospiraceae bacterium
GGCCCTCGCCCGGGCGTATGGCACGTCTCGGCGTGCCAGTGGGTGGGCGGGTGAACACGTTGCGCGCAGTGGGGGACTCATCCGGGCCATCCTAGAGATAATGTACATGAATAAGATTGGAAGGATCATCTGTAGCGGTTCGCTGCGGCCTTGCCTGAGGAGAGGCGTGTCTTGGCACGCCTGGGCTGGGCGGGTGAGACCAGTGGCCATTTTGAGCATCCTGCGGGATTTTTCCTCAGGCCTAATACATGTTGGCTAGCGTGCCACCCTCTCTGAAACTCATTACCCTGCTGACCGATTTCGGCGACCGCGATTGGTTCGTGGCGAGCATGAAGGGGGCGATTCTCTCGATTCACCCGCAAGTCCGTATCATCGATCTCTCCCATCAGATCGCCCCGTACCGAATCGAGGAAGCCGGTTACTTCCTCAAATCCTGCTATCGCGAGTTTCCCGAGGGCACTATCCATGTCGTGGTGGTCGATCCTGGCGTCGGCAGCGGGCGGCGGGCCATTATCGTCAAGTGCGCACGGTATTTTTTCCTCGCGCCGGACAACGGCGTACTCACCTACATATTCGACGAGGAGCAGTTGGTCGAAGTGCGCGAGATCGATCGGCGAAAGTTTCTGCGTGAATCGCCGGGCCATACCTTCGACGGCCGGGATCTCCTTGCTCCGGGTGCGGCCAGGCTCGCCAAAGACGAACCGTTTGAATCGTATGGGCCGGTCATCGGAGATTACCGGACCTTTGCGATCGCTCAGCCAAGTTGGGTACAGACCATCTTGGCCGGTGAGATTGTCTATGTGGATCGGTTTGGAAATCTGATTTCAAACCTGACTCAGCAGCATCTCGAAGAGGCGCGTTCGGTCGCGATGGGCCGGCAATTGTCCATTCGGATCGGTGAGAGGATCATTGAAGGGGTGGTGAATAGTTACAGTGAGGGATCGGCAGAGAAGCCATCCGCGCTCATCAATAGCAATGGTACGCTTGAGATCTTTCTGAAAGAAGCCTCCGCCGCTGATCTCCTTCAGGCACGGAGGGGAGGGCGTATCGAAGTTTCGTGAGTGCCCCGCTCCGCGATGTGCAGGGGCTGAACGGTAAAAGGTTACAACAACGCGAGCTGCGCCTGCGCCCATGCGTTGCCCTGGGCGGCGGCTTTTTCGTACCATCCGCGGGCCGTGGTATAGTCCCGCGGGACACCATGCCCATTGGCATATAACTGTCCGAGTTGCGCCTGCGCCCACGCGTTACGCTGGGTGGCAGCTTTTTCGTACCATCCGCGTGCCATCGTATAGTCCTGCGGGACACCCCGCCCATTGGCATACAGTTGCCCTAGGTTGTACTGTGCCTGGGCAATCCCTTGGGCTGCCGCTTGCTCCCACCACTGTCGTGCCTTCTTATAATCCTGCGGTACACCTAGCCCGTCGGCAGACAACTGCCCAAGCTGGAACTTTGACCAGGCATTACCCTGGGTAGCAGCTTTTTCATACCATCCACGTGCCATCGTGTAGTCCTGCGGGACGCCCTGCCCGCTGAAATACAGCTGCCCAAGCCGGTTCTGCGCCGACGCATTGCCCTCCGTGGCGAGTGTCTTCAGTTGTTGCAGGTCGACGGCTGAGATCGTCTCCTCTAAGGAAGCCGGCGCACGCCTAGGGGCCTGCGCCATGAGCCGCTGCATTAACTCAGGACGATCCAGGCGCTCCGGTTGGGTTGCTGCAGCCGGTGTAGCCCTCGGAGATGGCTGCCTTTCATCCATCTGAGCAATGCTGGTGGAGTCACCAGCCTGTAGATCTGTGGCTGGGTGAACATGGTCTTCTTCAACTGCTAACGGCTCAGTCTTTGAATGTGCCTCCGCGTCATGATGTTGAGCAGGTAAGTTTGAAATAATCACCTTCGACTTTTTCGTCAGCGTAAATCCGATGATCACAAGAAACAGTATGGCAATTGCCACCATGGCCGTTTTGGCGGGAGATAGCGATTCATGTTCTTGACCCGCAGCAGCGGCAGCCTTCCGCTGATGAGCATCCCATGTCTCATGTTGCTCGGGAGCGGAGCGAATGTTTGCATGACAGGAAGGGCATGTCATTGGCTCAACAGCCTTCGTACTCCGTCCATGGCTGGCACGGAGCCATGCGTCATACTGTTGTCTCAATACTGGGTCACTGAGTGTCTCGAAGGCCACATTGATTTTCCCTGACTTCTGCTCAGCCTTTGTCAGAAGCGTGGGACTATGGTGAAAGCGGTCGGGATGCCAGACTTGCAGTAAGAGTCGGTAGGCTTCCTTGACCTCTTCGAGAGTCGCGGAATCTTGGATTTCAAGAATGGTGTAACAGGTCTCCATACAGGATGCTCCAATGCAATGGACATGGGCATCTCCCGCGTGCCCAATGGGAATGAGAAAAGTCCAGGGTCTCTATAATATCCCAGTGCAACAATCGATGAAAAGCCTGGGCGAGCCTGCGTGATGAATAATTTTGAGAAGCATTACCGCCGGCTCTGTGGTATCTGTTTCTTCTATGCTCCCTCCTATTCCTCTCGGCTGGCGATCTTTGCTCAAAGAGGAGACGCGCAAGCCCTATTATCGCGCGCTCGATGCGTTTCTTGAAAGAGAACTGGCCGGTGGGCAGATGATCCTGCCCGCCCGCAAGGACATCTTCAACGCATTCGCCGCCACATCGTATGACCAGGTCTGCGTGCTACTCGTCGGCCAGGATCCCTATCCGACCCCCGGTCATGCCCATGGCCTCTGTTTCTCCGTACAGCCGATCGTCAGGCCTCTACCCTTTTCGTTGCGAAACATCTATCGGGAACTCCATAACGATATCGGATGCCGGATCCCCAATAACGGGTTTCTAGAGCCCTGGGCCAGACAGGGTGTCCTTATGCTCAACACGGTCCTCACCGTCCGGGCTCGCCAGGCCAATTCGCACCAGGGACGAGGCTGGGAGCGATTTACCGATCGCGTGATCGAGCTGGTTGCGGCGAAGCAAACGCGGGTAGTTTTCGTTCTATGGGGACGCGAGGCTCAGAAGAAACGGGCGTTGATTACGCAACCGCACCATACCGTGATCGCAACGGCACATCCCTCGCCCCTGTCGGTGAGAAAGTTTTACGGGTGCCGGTGTTTCTCGCAGATCAACCGTGATCTTTCGGCGGCAGGACTGGCTTCCATTGACTGGCAGATT
>JANOJM010000350.1:0-1792 GCA_031418735.1 Nitrospiraceae bacterium
ATCCGTCCTGATTTTCGCACCTTGGCGATGGCGACGCGGTTGGCGCTCTGGAAGGACGACGATATTCTGCGCGAATTCGCAAAGGAGCTTGAGGGAGAAGGGATTGCCATCTGTGAATCGACCTTTGGGCTTGAGGGGATACTTGCAGAAGAAGGGACGTTGACCGCGCGGGCTCCGTCGGAGAAAGAGTGGGAGGACATTCGTTACGGATGGGACGTGGTGCGTGAGATTGGGCGCCTCGATATCGGGCAATGTGTGGTGATCAAAGATCGTGTGGTCGTGGCCGTCGAGGCGGTCGAGGGCACCGACGGAGCCATTAAGCGAGGCGGTGATTTGGCCAAGGAGGGCGCGGTGGTGGTCAAACGATCGAAGCCGCAGCAGGACATGCGGTTCGATCTTCCGGCCGTGGGGCCTCGGACCATCGAGGTGATGGCGTCGGTCAAGGCCTCCGTCTTGGCGATCGAGGCAGGACGAACCATCCTGTTGGATCGCGAGATCGTGCTGGAGAAGGCCAAGTCTGCCCGTATTGCCATTGTCGGGATCAAGCCGGAGTGATGGGTATCCTATGAAACCGTTCCGTGCCGGCGTCATTGGCGTCGGACATCTTGGTCAGCACCATGCGCGCCTCTATGCCTCCTTACCTGGAGCGCAACTCGTCGGCGTGTTCGATCAGTCGGTCGAGCGTGCGCAGCTGGTCGCAGAGCGGCATGGGGCACGCGTCTTTCGTACGGTCGATGAGTTGTTGGCGCAGGTCGATGTCGTCAGTGTAGCGGTGCCCACCTCAGGCCACTATGCCGTCGCAAAATCTTGTCTGCAGGCGGGCAAGCATCTGTTGGTCGAAAAGCCGATTGCCGTGATGCCTGGTGAAGCGCAGGAGTTGGTAGAGCTGGCCAAGCAGCGGGGCTGTCGTTTACAGGTCGGCCACAGCGAACGGTTCAATCCGGTCATGGCCGTAATGCGTCCCCATATCACAAAGCCTGTATTCATCGAATGTCACCGTCTCAGCAGTTTCAGTGAGCGGGGGACGGACGTGGATGTGGTGCTGGACCTGATGATTCACGATCTGGATCTCGTGCTGTCGTTGAATCCAGGCCCCGTTGAAGAGGTGCGTGCTGCGGGGGTGGCGGTGTTATCCTCCTCGATTGATATTGCGCATGCCCGTATTCAGTTCCAGAGCGGCGCGGTCGCCAACCTGACCTCCAGCCGCGTGTCGGCGAATAAGATGCGCCGGCTGCGCATCTTCCAGCGAGACAATTATCTGTCGATCGATTTCCAGACCAGGCAAGGCATGATTTGCCGGCGCAGCGCCCAGGCAGGGGAGCGGCCGACTGTCGACGTGACGCATTTGCAGGGCGGAGACGAAGAACCCTTGAAGCTCCAGCTCGAATCGTTTCTTCATGCCGTCGACACTGGTACAAGGCCGGTGGTATCGGGTGAGGATGGGGCGGCTGCAGTGGCTGTGGCGCATCAAGTATTGCAGGCCATTGAAGCCTTTGCATCCCGCATTGAAGAAGGGGTAGGGGTAAAGGGATAAAGGGGTCAAGGGGGTAGAGGAAGGGTTAGTCGGGGTATGGGGATAGTGAGACAAAAAGAGTTAACGGGATGCGGGAGTAGCGGGTACAGACTTTATACCATCTATATACTCCATTATCCCTCTACCCCGTTGCCCCCTGTACCCCCTTCTTAGAATGCGAATTCTTATAGTAACTGGAGAAGCCTCGGGTGATCTGCACGGGGCTCATTTGGCTAAGGCGATCATGGCGCTCGACCCGAAGGCTCAGCTGGTCGGCAT
>JANOJM010000351.1:0-5954 GCA_031418735.1 Nitrospiraceae bacterium
CATCGGTCTCCACCCGCGCGACACGGCCACACTTGCCGGCATCCTGCGAGAGTTGGCGGTCCAGGGCAACACGGTCGTCGTCGTCGAACATGATCGCCAGATGATGATGGCAGCCGACTATCTTGTCGAATTGGGCCCCTTGTCTGGAGAGAAGGGCGGCGAGGTAATCTGCGCAGCGCCGCAGCAGGAATTCATCGCAGACCGACGATCGATCACGGCGCGCTACCTGCGTGGCGAAGATGAGATTGCGATCCCACGGTATCGGCGAAGAGGAAACGGAAATTTCATTGCTATAGCAGGAGCTTGCGAGAACAACCTCAAGGATCTTTTTGTCAGAATTCCACTCGGCATGTTGGTCTGCATCACCGGCGTGTCAGGATCGGGCAAGAGCACCTTGGTCAAAGACACGCTCTATCGCGCCGTGGCTCGCGCCTTTCGTGTCGAGTCGCTGCCAATGGGCAAGTTTCGGGCGATCAAGGGCATTGAGCACCTGACCGGCATCAAGCTCATCGATCAAGAACCGATCGGTCGAACACCACGCTCGAATCCAATTACCTACCTCAAAGCATTCGATGAAGTTCGCTCCCTCTTCGCCTCTGAGCGCGATGCGCTCCGGCGCGGGCTCACGCCAGGGCATTTCTCCTTCAATACTACCGGGGGCCGGTGCGACCGATGCGAAGGAAGCGGCGTTGAAAAACTGGAGATGTATTTCTTCGAAGATATCTATGCCACTTGCGAAGCCTGCGACGGGAAACGATTCAAACCGGACGTCCTCTCCATTCGCTATCGAGGAAAAACGATCCACGATGTGCTGCAAATGACGGCTGAAGACGCGTTGGGATTTTTCAGCGGCTCACCCAAGCTCACCGAAAAACTCCATCTTCTCTCGTCCATCGGGCTCAGCTATCTCCGCCTCGGCCAATCCGCGACGACACTCTCAGGCGGCGAGGCCCAGCGGTTGAAAATCGCCGCAGAACTGATATCCGGCGGGGGACTGCCTCGACTTGGGCCTGTCCCCAGCCCCGTACACGGGGACCAGGACAGGCACCGCCCTTCGACAAGCTCAGGACGGAGCCAGTCCCCAAATGTGCTCTACATCATGGACGAGCCGACCACCGGCCTGCATGTCGAAGACATCAAGAAACTCCTGGCGATGCTGCAGAAGCTGGTGAACAGCGGCAATACCGTGGTGGTAGTGGAACACAACCTCGACGTCATCAAATCGGCGGATTGGATTATCGACCTAGGCCCGGAAGGCGGCGCGGCAGGTGGGCAGATTATGGCAGAAGGACGACCGGAACAGGTGGCGAAGGTGGCAAATTCTTACACCGGAAAATTTCTCGCCCCCCTGTTGGCTGATGAAAAAACGGCACGGCAACGACTATAGTCCTTGCCGCTTCTCTGCCATAACCGAAATGGCCAGCATCTGATCGGCACGGCGCACGTCGAGCTGGAGTGTTTGCCCTGCTTCCACCCGACATAGCCGCTTCGCCTCGCGATCGGAAGTAACGGACGCCAACGCGATGCCGTTGCAGGCGACGACTCTATCGCCTACCTTGAGACCCGCCTTCTCGGCAGGCAGGCCGCTGCGGAGTTCCCGCACAAGGTAGTGTCGAGCGCCGGCTGCCTCTTGCAATTCCCAATTGACTCCGATCCGTCCGGATCCGAGTAACCCGGTTTGCGATCCGAACCGAGCAAGAATGCGG
Organism: Nitrospiraceae bacterium; assembly: GCA_031418735.1. Lineage (GTDB taxonomy): Bacteria > Nitrospirota > Nitrospiria > Nitrospirales > Nitrospiraceae > Palsa-1315. The sequence continues at coordinate 1,707 of JANOJM010000351.1, forward strand.
TGGACGATGACGCGGGCCAAACCTTCTGGATTATCGGCCGTAGCGTTAGAACCGTGCCCCTCCCCGTGAAACAAGACTAGGCCACTCTCCACATCGATCATCCGTAACCCCAGCGATACCCGGCTGATCTGCTCTCCCTCTGTTCGTTCCCACTGGTGTACTTCGCCAATCACAATGGCCTGCGCACCGACGAGTTTGCCTACTTTCAACACCTCGGCATCATCGGCATGTTTCAGTTGAACAACCTGCTCCTTGAACACTTCGTCGAGCTCGGTTCGCTCGACCATATTGACGTCCAAATCCAACAACAGGGTCGTCACCATCCCGGCGACACGCGACCCAGATCCTTCTGCGTCAGGCGCATCCTCAAACTCCATGACCGCCATCGTCCGGTAGCGATCGATCGTATCTCGATTGATCGGGCCGACGCCCGTCGCGACCGGTTCAGGATGCCCGTTCATCCCTCCGGACCCTAGCGCTGCAGTACCGGACGAAGCGCAGGCACGGCGCCGCTGTAGGATCGCTGATGGCGAACCCCAGGCACAGAGTTCGTCGTTTACCAGCACGATGTGATGGGGATATTCTCGTTGATGGTCTGCGACGATGTTGGTGAAGGGGTAGAAAATGCAGCCACCGACCCAGACCGATAGAGGGCAAAGCGCTAACTCATAGAGCCACTGTTTACGGGCGGTAAGGGAATATTCCCAGACCAGCATGCGACCATCGTCACGCAGCACACGATCCGGCCGGCCAACGTGGTCAATCACCTCGGCCTTCGTCATCGGCACGGCCAGCCTGTCCAGCTTGGATTCCGACTTCACAATCGTATAGGCGACCCCACAAGCTGATAGTGCGCTGGCAAGACTAACGATCGCGAGTGCGAGGATGAGCGAAGAACACCGGATGGAAGAAACGGCCTGCTGCATCTGCATCGCAGTCAGCGTACCACTCTGGAAGCGAGGGCTGCAACGCGGAGAAGTGGAACGGATGGGAATCAGTTGAGGGAGGGGTCGAAGGGCATATCCGCATAATGGCGATAGTTCTCGCCGAGGGTGCTCACGATGTCCGGCCAGATACGTGTGGGATCCTTCTCGAACACCACGCTGGGATCTGCGGGAAGGGTAATCCAGGAACCAGTCTGCATTTCAGACTCCAGTTGCCCCGGGCCCCATCCGGAATATCCGATATAGGCGCGAAAGGCCTCGCGCCCCTCGTGGGTAGTCAAGATACGATCGACAAGGTCAGTATCTCCGCCGAGACAGATCCCATCGAGGACATGATGGGAATTCTCAGGCAATTGATCCAATCGATACAACATCATGACCTGATTCGTTTGCACCGGTCCTCCGGAGAAGAGGAGGTGCCGTTGGCCTTCGAGGATCGGTACTTGCGGTAACGCTTCCGAAACCGACATCGCTGTCGGTCGATTGACGACGACACCCAGCGCACCTTCGGCCCCGTGCTCGCAGAGCAACACGACGGTCTGCCGAAAATTCGGATCGCGTAAGGATGGCGCGGCGATGAGGAAGATGCCCTTTCCGAGTGGAGCTTTCATGTGCTAATCCTACCGCGCCGGACGGTGTGGCGCAAGCAAGACGAGCTAGACTGGTTAATCTAGTTTGTTTGGTCTATTTGGTTTGTTTGGTTGAACGAGATGAACCAGATAGACCAAATGAACTAAAACAACCAACCCGGTTACCGATAGAGGGATTCGCGTCGATCGCGGAGTAGATCATTGTACTGTGTGATGGCTTTATTTCGTGCTTCGGCAGGATCAATCTCGATGATACAGAGCTCATCCTTGTCTCGCGGCGCGCGATGTAAAATGGTCCCGCGTGGAGCGACTACTTCGCTGTTTCCAATAAACGTCAGTTGATCTTTGCCGCCCCTCGCTTCGCTCCCTGTGCGATTGCTTGTAATCGCGAATACGCGATTCTCCAAGCACCGAACCGGCATGGAGTCCGGGCAATTGGGCAAGATGAGGTTTGAGGGATGACAGATGATCTCTGCTCCTTTAACCGCCAAGGTGCGAGCCGCCTCCGGATAGTACCAATCGAAACAGATCATCGTGCCAATCTTGGCCAACCCGATATCCCACACCTGAAATCCTGTGTCGCCAGGTGTAAAGAACAGCGTTTCCTCAAAAAACAGATGGGTCTTGCGATAACACCCGATGAACCCGGATGGGCCGACGACCACGGCGGAGTTATAGCAGGCAGATCCGGCACGCTCCGGAAGACCGGCGACAATCGTCATCTGGCGCCGCTTCGCAAGGTCCATCAGCCGCTGTGTGGTCGGTCCACTTGGCACCGGCTCCGACAGTGTGACGACTTCCTGCTGCGACAGGAACTGATAGCCGGATGCGCACAACTCTGGTAATACGATCAAATCCGCGTCAGCGCGGTCGAGTGCTGCCACAATCGTATCGAGATTGTGCGACACCTCGCCGAACCGTGGAGTGAACTGAAAATATCCAACTCGCATAAAATTACTGGCTAGAGGCCTGAGGCGAGGGGCTAGGGGGGAGAAGGGAAGGGCAAGAGACAATGGGCTGAACTTCCTCTTGCCCCTCGCCTCTTGCCTCTAGCCTTTGGCTTATAAAATTACTTCACTTCGGACAAATGGGTGACCGCGCCTTCGGCATGTTGCGTAGCGACATCGGCATGGCCGGCCTTGCCATGGGCGATGGCTTCCTTGAGATGGGTGACCCCTTCATCGAGATGCGGATTCTTCATGCCGGCCGCCATGGCATGCTTGAGGGCTTCTTCCCCATGTTGCACCACAGCATCAGCGTGGCCGGCCTTGCCATGGGAAACCGCTTCCTTGGCATGTGCCACCGCTTCATCCACATGTTTGTTCCCTGCAAGAGCAAGCCCGCTCAACAGTGGGAAACCAACAAGCGCGGCAACTGCCGCCAGGACCAGTGCTCCGCGATGCATTCTCACTTTCATGGGTTCCTCCTCAGAGGTTAAGGTTCATTCGACGGATGAACGGTATCCGCAGGATTCTTTATTTTTATCACCTTACACAGCCATTTGAGGGCTGTCAAGAAGGCCTCACCTGGGAATCAACGTTCAGGATGCGCTGCAATCCCTTGTCGTCTTTTTCCACCGGACAGGCAAAATCCCGACTCCACTCCCACCAGGAGCCCGGATAGGTGCGCACCTTCCGATACCCGGAAAGTTTGAGAACGAAATAGAGCCAGGCTGCACGGACGCCGCCCGTGCAATAGCAGATCACGTCTTGATCCTGGCTGAGACCTTTCTCGGCAAGACTCTCTGCAATCGTTTGTAGATCTTTCACTGTGGCATTGGCCTGAAGAAATCCATTCCAAGCCAGATGAATCGCGGAAGGAATGTGGCCTGGCCGAGGTATCCCCGATATCTCTTTTCCAAGATACTCTTCGAGGCTGCGCGCATCAACGATGGCAGTCTCGGGATGAGGCTGCTTCACAAGTTGCCTCAGTTCGTCTTTGCCGGCGATCACAGAATCGACCGGCTTGACGGTGAAAGTTCCAGCCTTGGGCGTCACGGCCCCATGTTCGAACGGCCGTTTTTCCTGCACCCACTTGACCCATCCTCCGTCGAGAATCCGCAGACGCTGGTGGCCGAGATATTCCAACATCCAGAACATGCGGCCTTCGTCTCCCCAGTTGTCGAACGGATTGGAATAGATGACCACGTCGCTATCCTGACTGATACCCAAGGCACGGATCTTCTGTTCCAAGTGTCCGTAGTCGGGGTCAAGCAATCCCTTCGGTACGGCATTGGGGTCGCTATAGTGATGCCATGTCGAATGCACCGCACCGGGAATATGGCCGCCGAACTCGTAGGCCGCCCGCCCTCGCACATCGATCACCACCAGACCAGGCTGGCCCAGGCTCTGTTGGAGAGTTTCGGTATCAATCAGCAATGCGTGTGTCATGTCGGTCCTTGGTAACTACTCAGGTAGATAGGCTGAAGTGTTCGGAACTTCGACCTTCGGCCTGAACCCCTTCAGCCTGGCCTGTGGCCTTCAGCTCCGGCCTTGCAACTTAGCTCATTTGACTGAGGGCTGACGGCTGACGGCTGATCGCTCTTACTTAGCGCCGATGCAAGCGCACCGGACAAAGGGAACTCCCGCTCGTATATAGCGTATCGATAGGGATCGTTCCCTGTCAGCCCATATTTGGTCTGCAACATTTCATGCTGCTTATCGGTCAGGATGTGGTACTGCACGCGAGTCTTTACTTTCAAGCCCTCCGCCTGA
>JANOJM010000352.1:0-10949 GCA_031418735.1 Nitrospiraceae bacterium
GCTCGAGCGGTTCTCCGACTTCTTCTTAATTTTCTATGCATGGAAATGCATCAACTGTGGCGCAATCATCGATCGCACCATTTCAAATAATCGGCGAAAGAGCTTGGCCGCTCGCAAGCCCCAGGAAGTGGCGACTCGCTAGCATACATCATTGCAGTTCCAGTCTAGACGAGTCGGCCGTTTCGATTGCCACAGATGGCCGACAATTTTATACTGATACCCTGCCCCTCCTACTCTGAGGTTGTCATATCGTTAGACGCATTATAGGCCACAGGCTCCAAGGTCGTCAAAATACTTCCATTCTTATTGCCCAATCTTTCTAGTCTCTTCTTCGCCCCACGCCATCTGCACCATTAGGCTCTACATTTCGCTTCGGCAGTACTCTCCTTGACCCTTTCAAAAACGCTATGTTAGAGTCACAAGCCCCTGAAACGTCGCTCGGCTTAAATCTTAACGACTCAGGTAGTCAGGCTGAAGGCTTTTAGGGTCTGGGTTTCGAAACTGAGAAGGTGTTGAATGGCTTGATCCGTGCCTTGCGAGATCATGCATAGCCTTTAGCCTGACTACCTGAGTCGTTACCTTAAATCTATGCGTGTTATTGCCGGATCCCACCGGGGCCGCCGCTTGAGTGGGCCGGAAGGGAATGCACTGCGTCCCACATCCGATAAGGTTCGCGGGGCTCTTTTTTCAATTCTTGGAGCCCAGGTATCGGGAAGTCGTTTTCTGGATTTGTATGCAGGTACGGGAGCCGTTGGAATCGAAGCCTTGAGTCGCGGAGCCTCAGCCGTCACCTTTGTCGAGTCAGACCCCGAGTCTGTGCAGCTGTTACGGAAAAATCTCATGACCTGTCAGTTGCTTGACCGATCTCAAATTTTAACAGAACGGACTGCCGCCTTCCTCGATCGTAAAGACTGGTGGGGTGAACCGTACGACATCCTGTTTGCGGATCCGCCCTATGCCGATCTCGATGAGTTAGACATCATAATTCATGCTTGGAGGCCCGGGCTGTTGTCGGAGCGTGCCACTGTGATTATCGAACAAGACGCTCATGCCGAATTGCCTCCATCGATCGGCCCTGCAGCGCTCGTGCGGCGATACCAGTATGGCGATACGGCGCTCTATCTCTATGGTCTGTCCACTTCTGAATCCACTGCATCATGAAAATTGGCATCTATCCAGGAACCTTCGATCCCATTACTCATGGACACACAGACATCATCACCCGAAGCTTGCGCGTGTTCGATAAAGTGGTCGTCGCCGTCGCGCCCAATCCATCCAAGCATCCGCTCTTTACCCTGACTGAACGGCTGGAGCAGATCCGGATCGTGATGAAGGAGATAAAGCAGGTCGAAGTGACCCACTTCGACGGCTTACTCGTGGACTATGTTCAACGATACGGCGCGCATGCGATCATCCGCGGCCTGCGGGCGATCTCAGATTTCGAACAGGAGTTTCAGATGGCCCTCATCAATCGCAAAATCGCCAAACAGGTTGAGACCGTGTTCCTGATGCCCAGTGAAGAATATTCCTATTTATCCTCAACGATCATTAAAAACGTGGCCACCCACGGCGGCGCGCTTACGGAATTTCTGCATCCCGAAGTCGCGCGGCAACTGCAGGAACGGATCAGGAGTTTGAAAACATGAAGCTGGCTGCACGAGCTGGACGAATCGCCCCCTCCCCCACCTTGGCCATGGCCGCAACCGCAAAAGCGATGGCAGCACGCGGGATCGACGTCGCCGACTTTTCGTCTGGAGAACCGGACTTCGATACTCCCGAACCGGTCAAAGCTGCCGCAGAGGCTGCCATACGCGCAGGCTTCACCAAGTACACACCTTCATCCGGCATCGATGAATTACGACAAGCCATTATTGACAAGCTGCAAGCGGAACAAGGGCTCCGGTATGAAAAATCCCAAGTGCTGGTTTCATGCGGCGCCAAACATTCACTCTACAACCTTGCGGAAGCGCTCCTTGAAGCAGGCGACGAAGTCATCATTCCCGTTCCCTATTGGGTATCCTATGCCGACCAAACTCTGCTGAACGACGCCACGCCGATTTTCTTACCGACCCGTGAAGAGGATGGGTACGCCATCGATGCCCACGAATTGGAACGGCTCATCAGCCCACGCACCAAAGCCATTATCCTCAATAGCCCGAGCAATCCAACAGGAGCGACCTATAATCGGGCAACGCTCGAACATCTTGCAGAGCTGGCCCTCAGTCGTGATCTCCTTCTGATTTCCGACGAGATTTATGAACAAATCCTCTACGATGGCGCAACACACACGAGCATTGCCTCGTTAGGACCGGAGGTCGCCGCCCATACTGTGGTCATCAATGGTGTCTCCAAGGCCTATGCGATGACCGGCTGGCGGATCGGCTACGCGGCCGGGCCCAAGGATCTCTTAACTGCCATGGCAAACATTCAGAGCCAAAGTACGTCCAACCCCTGTTCCATTTCGCAAAAGGCTGCCGTCGTAGCCTTGCGCGATGGCGGTGCCTTTACCCGAACGATGGTGACAGAGTTCGATCGGCGTCGACGCGTCATGATCGAGCGCCTGAATGCGATGCCAGGCGTTCGCTGCCGAATGCCTACTGGAGCATTTTATGCGTTTCCCAATGTGAGTGGGTTGCTCGGACGGCAAAGCCCAAAGGGAAAAATTGCAACTCCGACCGACCTCGCGAACTACCTGTTACAGGAATTCCAGGTGGCCGTCGTTCCCGGTGAGCCGTTTGGGAGTACCCAACATATTCGCCTGTCGTATGCGACTAGCATGGAGACGATTGTCCGCGGAATGGATCGCCTTGACCAAGCGTTCAAGCAGCTCACCTAGCAGAAGAAGACCGTTATTTGGTTTGTCTGGTTTGTTTTATTTATCTGGTTGATTTGGATTAGCTGGGCAGTTTCGTCCAACCAAAAAAACCAAATAGACCAGAGAAACCAGCCAGACCGGGCCTAGCAGGAGGAATTGAAACGTGCCTATCTATGAGTACCAGTGCGAGAGTTGTCCGGGCAAGTTTGAGGTTAAACAAAGCATGAAGGATAATGCGCTCACCGCCTGCCCGCAATGCGGGAAAAGCGTACAGCGGCTTATTTCATCGCCTGCGATCATGTTTAAAGGCAGCGGGTGGTACGTAACGGATTACTCCGACAAGATGAAGCCATCTGCAGGCAGTGAGGCACCGGCACCCACGACCGGGGAGAAGAAAGAGACGGCATCAACCACATCCAACCAGGGGACGTCTGCGGCTCCCTCCGCACCAGCGCCGGCCCCCGCACCAGCGCCGACAAGCACCCCATCGAGTACGACTTCAAGCACAGCGACCAGCACGCCGCCGCCTTCTACCACCAAATAGACGGCGAGACGAATCTCGCTAGCGTACGCCGGCGGGTTTGGCCGATGCTTTTTTCTTGGCCGGAGCCTTCTGTTTGACCTTGGCGGACGGCTTCGCCGCGCCGGCTTTCAGCGTTGCGGCCTTCGGCGTTGGGCCTTTTCCCGACTTCGCCAGTCGTTCTTGTGCCGCCGTCAAGCTATTCTGCAAACTATTGATCATGGTGGACTTATCACGATTCGACCGAGAGAGATCATCCACTTGCGCCTGCAAATCGTCCTTCACCTTTGCAAAGGAAGCATATTGATTCTGTAACTGCGCTTTTTCCGCTGTCATGCTTTGCAGCTCGGAGTGGAGTTGTTCGATTTGTGTTTGAAGCGCTGGGGGCCAGTAGTCGCAACCGGACAGACCCACTGAGACCAACGTTATGGCGGCCACCGCAACAAGGTTCCGCACCATCACTATTCGAGTCATCGGCATTCTCCTTTCAATGTGAACGATACAATGGACATAATTACTCAGGTATTTAGGCTGAAGACTGAAGGCTATATATTATCTCGTCAGGTACGAACCAAACACTTCAACATCTTCTCGGTTTCGAAACCCAACCCCTAAAAGCCTTCAGCCTATCTACCTGATTCAAGAGACAGGCCATGGGCGGCCAACTGTGCCGCGATGACATCTCGTTCGATCGCTCCATCGCGAACGATTCGGATTGGACCCTGTACGTCGATGACGGTGGACGGTCGCCCCCAGGGGGCGGACCGGCATCGACGATGAGATCCAGCACGTCCCCTTGACTGTCTTGGACTTCTTTCGCAGTCCTGGGCGGCGGTTGATCGTCACGATTCGGCTGGTACCGGTCATCGACCCGACTAGACGCAAAAGATTGGTCAGCGGTTCCCAGGGGCTAAAACGAACGCCGACAGAGCCAGTCCCGGCCGTCACTGTGTCGGAGAGGCCAACCGCTGCGGGGAAAACAATGGTGAGAGGTCCGGGCCAGAAAGCCTTCATCAGTAGGCGGCCTGCATGGGGAATGCTTCGAATCAGCGGCCCCAACTGAGACTCGTCTCCGATCAGCACGAGAATCTGTTTTCCCTCTGATCGCCCTTTGACCTGCCACAATCTAGCGAGTGCCTGCTCGTCGAACGGAGCCTCGGCAAGTCCATAGAAACTCTCCGCCGGCAAAGCGATCAGCCCGCCCTCTCCAAGTACGCGACTCACCAGCTCAGCAAGTACGGGAACGGTGGAAGCACCATAGGACTCGATCTTAGCCCGCATAATTCACAAAGGCTTCGACTGCAACCGCCGATACGAATTCAGAACTCATTGCGGTATTCTTTCTTCGCGCCAGGACCATACAAATGGCGCTCGACCTCGCAAGCGTGGTGACGACGCACCTGACGGCGGGCGGGCTTGCCTTGGCAGAAACCATTAACCCCTTTGACCCCTTGCAGCGCTACGCGTGGCGTGAAAATGCACGATGCGCAATGTCCGTCCGATAGTGGGCGCCTTCAAATGCTATAGACTTAATCGCGCGATAGGCTTCCGTTTGTGCGGAAGCCAGGGTTTTCCCGCGTCCCGTAATTCCCAGCACACGGCCTCCGGCCGTCACCACCTCGGCGCCTATTCGTCTTGTCCCTGCATGAAACACCACAGCCGTTGGATCGGTCTCCGTCGGCAATCCATGAATAGGGCGATCGGTCTGATAGATCCCGGGGTACCCTCCCGACGCCATCACGACACACACTGCGGTTTCATTATGCCAGTCAACAGTAATTTGGTCGAGCCGATGTTCAATTATCGCTTCGATCACCTCCAGGAAATCGGTCTTGAGTAGTGGGAGCACAACCTGCGTTTCCGGGTCTCCCATACGGGCGTTGAACTCTAAGACAAATGGCGTCCCCTTCACAACCATAAGGCCGGCATAGAGGACACCCTGAAACGGACATCCCATGCGTGACAAGGCTTCGACGGCGGGATAGAGAACCTGCCGGGTGACGTGCTCCTGCAGCGCCGTGGTGCCAAGCGGCGCAGGACAATAGGCGCCCATGCCCCCGGTATTGAGGCCTGTGTCGCCATTCCCGACTCGTTTATGATCTTGTGCCGGTAGCATCGGCACCACCGTCCGGCCATCCGTGAACGCCATGACCGTCAGTTCCTCACCGTCTAAAAACTGTTCGATCAAGACGCGCTGACCGGCCTGACCGAATACCGCATATTCCATCGAGTCACGGACGGCCTGTTTCGCTTCCTCACGCGTCGTCGCGATCACAACACCCTTTCCCTGTGCGAGTCCGTCGGCTTTTATCACGACAGGAAGCTCATGTTGATCGAGATAGGCCAACGCCGAGGCCAATCGGTCGAAGCTTTGCGCTTGTGCCGTGAGAATCTTTGCGCTGCCCATGACCTCTTTGGAAAAGACTTTGCTGGCTTCGATGCGCGCGGCCCCCTTCGTCGGTCCAAATATTTTAAGCTTCGCCTTGCGAAACTCATCGACGATGCCCAACGCAAGCGGGGCTTCCGGTCCCACGACGGTCAGGTCGATCTTCTCAGACTGCACAAACGCTTTGAGTCCGACAATGTCATCGGCTTTAATTGGCACACAGGTCGCAAGCGATTCGATCCCCGCATTGCCCGGCGCGCAGTAGAGCGTCGGCATACGGGGACTTTGCGCGAGTTTCCACACCATGGCGTGCTCGCGTCCACCACTGCCGACCACAAGAACTTTCATCTCAATTCACTCGTGAGGGGTGAGGCGTAAGGGGTGAGGGGATAAAGATGAAGAAAGAATGGAGAAAGATCGCTGCGAAACCATTCTCGGCGCCTTGGTTGAACTGATCACACATCGTCATCCGTTAGTGGCGGAAGTGGCGCATGCCCGTCATAATCATCGCCACCCCCTGTTCATCTGCGGCTTTGATAATTTCGGCATCGCGAATCGAACCGCCCGGCTGAATAACCGTGGTGATGCCGGCTTGAATGGCCGCATCCAATCCATCCCGGAATGGGAAGAACGCGTCCGACGCCATCACACACCCTTTAATCGGCATCTGGGCCTTCATCACCGCAAGCTTTACGGAATCGACCCGGCTCATCTGGCCGGCGCCGATCCCCACCGTCTGACCCGGCTTTGCATAGATGATCGCGTTCGACTTTACGTGTTTGCAGACCTTCCAGGCAAAGGCGCAGGCCGAATATTCCTCGTCTGTCGGTTTCCGCATGGTCGGTACGTTGAGCGCTCTCAAATCGGTCAAGACACCAAGATCCCGATCCTGCACGATCAATCCACCTACCAACTTCTTAAGATCGAAGCCTTCTTGTTTCACTTTCGTAAGCGGCCCGACATCCAACAAACGCAGATCCTTCTTGCGCTTCAACTCTGCGAGCGCATCGTCGGCAAATCCCGGCGCAATCACCACTTCGACAAACGTGGCGGTAATTTCTTTTGCAGCGGCCAAATCCACAGGGCGATTGAATGCAATGACGCCGCCGAACGCTGAGATGGGATCGGTCTCACGGGCTTTCACATAGGCTTCGAGAGGCGTCGTGCCCAATGCCACACCGCAGGGATTATTGTGCTTGATAATTGCCACAGCGATCTCGTCATATTCTTTTGCCAGTTCGAGCGCCGAATTGGCATCGAGGAAATTGTTGTATGACATCGCCTTGCCGTGCAGAATTGTTCCACGGGATACTGACGGCTCAGACGAATGCAGTTCTCGATAGAAGGCCCCTTGCTGATGCGGATTCTCGCCATAGCGGAGCATCTCTGCCCGTTCGAACTGCAGGGACAATATCCGGGGAAACTTGACCTCGCTGCCTTGCACCTGTTTTTCAAGGTACCCGGCAATCAGGCTGTCGTAGCGCGCCGTATGCTGGAAGACCTTCATGGCCAGCTCGCGACGTAACTCGCGCGACGCCGTCCCTGTTTTCGCCGCATCGAGTACGCGCTGATAATCCGTTGGATCTACTACGACCAAAACATCTTCGTGGTTTTTGGCTGCGGACCGCAGCATCGACGGCCCGCCGATATCGATGTTTTCAATGGCCTCTTCGAACGGACAGTGGGGTTTTGCAATCGTTGCCTCGAAGGGATAGAGGTTGACCACGACCACGTCGATGGGTCCGATTCCATGCTGCTCCATCTGCGCGACATGGGCAGGGACCGAACGGCGTCCCAGCAGGCCGCCATGAATCTTGGGGTGCAGTGTCTTGACACGGCCGTCGAGAATCTCCGGTGAACCTGTGTACGCCGCCACATCGGTCACCGTCACCCCTGCTTCGCGCAAGGCCTTTGCCGTTCCTCCGGTCGAGAGGATCTCAGCCCCCAAGGCCGCAAGCCCCTTCGCCATCTCCACCACGCCGGTTTTGTCTGACACGCTGATTAATGCCCGCTTAATGCCGGTCATAAAGTCTCCTTGGATGACGATCGATAGATGTCATGAATATCGGAAGGCGGGCGAAGAATAGCAAATGAAGGTACACCTTACAAGTGGAATGGAGCGCCCACTGGATCGTGCTGGAAGCAGGTTAAGGTAACGGTTGAGCTTTAGCAAGGAACTCACGTGTGCTCATATAGGTTCGCGTCTCGCTTATAGGGGTTTGGCTCATAAATACCGTCTGGTATGAACTCACGCAGTATGGTAGGGTCACAGCGGTTTTTGGCTATCTTCCGCTCGAGAGTTGATTCATGATGCGGAAAGCGATTCTAGGTGCAGGCGCTATCGCCCTTACTTTTATTGCCGCGGTCTGTATTCCGCGCCATCTTCCGACATCGACAGCATCAAGTTCCCTCACCCCTGCCAGCTTTCATGCGCGTATAGAGAAGGGAAATCTGACCCTCCGTGGCTCGCTCCCCAGTGAGGCCATTAAAACCACAATCCTTCAGCGAGCCCACGAACTGTATGGAGCTACGCCTGGCCGTGTCGTCGATGAGTTAATGGTGGACCCGAGCGTGGGGCCCGCAGATTGGATAGACAATGTCCCCAAGGCTCTTCCCATCTTAGGGCGCATGATAGAACGAGGTTCCATCATTATTGATGGACGGTCGCTTGTTCTCAGCGGCCGAGTCGATAGCGATCGCGCCAAGGCCACCATGCTGCAAGACGTCGCCCCTCTGACGCAAACAGGACTTATGCTGGAAGATCATATCCTCGCGGCTCAGCTCGCGGCTCCTTCACCTACGCTCCAGAAGAAGTTAGATGAGACCCTCACACAAGGCTCCATCGAATTTGAGTCGAATGCCACGACGATGCTCCCCCGCAGTCGAACCACACTAGACCAGCTGATTACAATCTTGCGTCGTGCTCCTAACACGGCTATTGAAATAGGCGGCCATACGGACAAGTACGGAGCGCCGGACTATAATCTTCAACTTAGCCGCCGCCGCGCTGAAGCCGTGCGGCGCTACTTTATCAGTCACGGCTTGAGCAATCAGTTCACCGCCGTCGGCTATGGCGACTCACGACCGCTGTCGGTGGCACAGACGCGGGCCGGGTTGCAACGCAACCGTCGTATTGAATTGCGAATAAAAGGAACTGGTGACTTATGATCACGCTCATCGGCCAAATTTTTGGTTGTCTTCTCATTGCGGGGGGCATTGGCGTCGTGGTTGGATGGCTGCTGCGAAATCTGTCCGCCAGCCTACTCACACAACAGTTCACGGAAGTCACTGCCACCCTGCGCGTCAAAGAACAGATGCTGGAGAAGGCGCGCTATGAACTAAACGTTCAAACCGCTGCGATGCAGCTATTGGAAAGCAAGATGATTGAATCGGAAGAGCTCGGCCAATCCACCGAGCAGGAACTCGCAGCACGAAACGACCGCCTCCTGGCGCTTCAAGAAGAGCTGTCCCTTCGCTCACAGAAGTTGACGGTTCTGGAAGCGGAAGACGCCTCTGCTCGCCGACGCGCAAGCGAGTCTGACTCGGTTGCTGCGGCTGCACAGGCGGAAGAAGTTCAGCGGTTGCATCTCACCAGCCAAGCTGCCCAGCAAATACTCGCATCGAACGAGCAAGAGCGACATAATCTTCAACGTCGCATCGTCGAGCTGGAAGCCGGCATTTCAGAAGCCGATCTGTTGCGCGCGCGCCTGAAGGAACTCGAACCGGCCCAAGGGCGGGTCCATTGGCTGGAAGTGCAACTCTCCGATCGAGAGGCCGAGCATCGAGCTTCATTGCACCGACTCGACAGCCAACTAGCCGAACGAGACCGGCGCATCGATACACTCGAACATGTCCAACAGCAGTTGAAGGAGCAGGAGACATCGCTGACTGAGTGGGAGACGAAATATGCCCGTGCTCTCACGCAACACGAAGCGCAGATTGTCGCGGTACAAAGCCAAGTCGCAACACAAGACACACTTCAATCCCGGCTCCAGCTTGATGAGCAACTCCTGCATGAGCGAGACGTACAGATCCATGCCCTGCAGCGCCAGGTTCAGGAACTCGAAAAGCAACAACAACTGACGAGTCAAGTGAAGCTGGCGGGAGAAAAGCAAGATGAACAAACCCGTCTTCGAAAACGCCCGGCCGAAGTCCAGGCCCCAGCCCGTATCAAAGCCGATAAGGAGACCGTGGCGCCTCGCCAGACCAGTCAGAATGGGAGTCAGCTGAGCCTACAGATCGAACAGACAAAAGCGGCAAAGACTGCACAGAAAGACGACCTGAGTAAGATTCACGGCATCGGCCCCGCCTTTGCGCGAAGCCTGAATAAGATGGGGTTGTATACCTTCGTTCAGATTGCACGCTGGAAGCCGGAGGATATCGACAAGATTGCAAAGAAACTCTATACGGCCCCAGACCGGATCAAGCGGGGCAAATGGATCGATGAAGCCAAAAAAGAGCATTATCGTAAGTATGGAGAGCAGCTCTGATCAGGACACAACAAGAGCTCCAGCCCATAACTAGTTGAAATAATGGATGATACTATCTTCTCTTAATGTAAACTTCCCAGGCCATTCAGCTATTTTCAAAAAGCCAGGCGGAGCTTCCTCCTAAAGATAACGCTGTCTCGAACCTCGTGAACTCATAGTTTGCGACGGCTTCTCCCATCTCCTAGAAACCAGGCATTCCCATCCCAGGCTGGCCAAGATTCAGATTGAGGAAAATTTATTTCCCTAAGAGTGGCTCCTGCCACCATTTTTTCACTTATGTGGTAGGTTTTACTGAAGCTTGCAGGTGCCTATCCGTCCAAGGAGTGAACCATGAAGAGTGCAGCGGTTTTAGCAGCCGGAATTGTTGCATTTGCCATCCTTGCCTTTCTCTGCCTTCCTCGGCACGCTCCTCAAGGAATCGCATCAGCCGTTCCCATCCCTGCGAACTTTCATGCGCGTGTAGAGTATGGAATGCTGATCCTGCGTGGCTCACTTCCCAATGAGGCCAGCAAGGCCGCAATCCTTCAGCAGGCCCAAGAGCTCTATGGAACTACACCAGGGAATATCGTCGATGAGTTAGCGGTAGATCCGAGAGTGGGAACTGTCGCCTGGGCCAACAACGTCGCTCAAATCCTCCCTGTCTTAGGGCAAATGAAAGAACGCGGCTCCATCATCATCGACGGCCGCACGATTGTCGTCAGCGGCCAGGTCGGCAGCGCCCGTGACAAGGCCACGGTA
>JANOJM010000353.1:0-3878 GCA_031418735.1 Nitrospiraceae bacterium
TCACCTTTTCCTCAATCATCCATCAGGCTGCTGAAAAAGTCCGCCGGAGCTGCGGCGCGTGACGTGCGCGACTTGAAGTTCCGAAACTTAGAACTTCGAACCTCGAACCCTCATCTGTCCCTCGTGTCTCGCCTGTCCCGCCAGTCTCGCTCGGCTGTCCATGCGCATTCTTGTGTCTGGTTCCATCACATTCATTTCGGGGCGACGATTGGGGCGCTGAGCACCGGAGCCTTCACCACTTCCACATCGGCCGGCAGCTTCAGATTGAAGACCGAGTCGCTGAGGCCCGTGTTGGCTTGGAGCGATGAAAACTCAAAACTCGCGACATTGCCGCTGTTTTCGTAGAGAGAAAGCTTCCGTATGAAGTAGGTCTTCGGAAACACTTCGAGCACGATCCGTTTCAATGATTTCTCCGCCTCACCTTCATGCGACTTCGGCAGGAGCGTGAGTAGCCGGATTCCTCCCAGGCCACGCCCTTTCCCCGGTGTCGGCTCGATGGTGAACGACTGCTCCAACGTGGCCGCCCCCTGCAAGAGCTCCAACGGAGCCTTGGAGGCCGCCATCTGTGTGAGCTTCCCGACCAACACTTGCTTGTGCTCCGGCACATATACTTTGATATCGTCCTGATTGACTTGGATGTCTTCGACCGAAGGATCGAGATAATTCCACCGTAACCGCCCGGGCTTTTTGATATAGAGCTTCCCCGAAGACATGATCGGCCGCTCGAACCCCTCGATCATGGTCCGCTGCGTAAAGTCTGCCTGGAGATCTTTCGTCCTCTCATACCGCGCCTGAAGCTGCTTGACCACCTCCCGCACTTCCGTCAAGGCATTCTCATCGAACTCTTCAGCCGCGGCAAGAGTCGGTAATGGGAAGAAGCTCCACGCACACAGGAGCACGCCTCCTACCACACATGTCCAATTCAATTTCTTCATCTATTCCAATCAATAGCGAGAGGAGTGGCCGAGCCCGCCTTTGCTGCCTGCATCGACGGAGCATTATAATATTGCTCCGTCCAAGCTTGTTCGTTATCTCTTTAGGGATGGGGCCTGATTGATCTTCCACTGCGCGCGTCCAACGAGGGCTTTCTTAAGCCGCGCGTTGCGCGAGCACAGAAGATCATCAGGCTCCATCCCTTCACACCCCTTCCTCTGTCCCCACCGCCCCTCGCCGCCCCACAACCTCTCTCCGTCCATCCCGGCCAGCCGCGCCCACGAGGCCATCTGTCTCCATTTGCTCGATCATCCGAGCCGCGCGAGGATAGCCCACCCGTAGCCGGCGCTGAATTAGCGATGCCGAAGCTTGACCGGTAGTCAGAACCAACTCTTTCGCCTGCTCATACACTTCGCCCAACCCCTCTTCCTCTTTCGCACCTTCCTGTTTCAGCGCGGTTTGCAACTCCTGATTGTAGGCAGGCTTGGCTTGATCCTTCACAAACTCTACCACACGGCGGACGTCGTCATCCGACACGAACGACCCGTGCAGCCGCATGACACGTCCGGTCCCCGAAGCCATGTAGAGCATGTCTCCGCGGCCAAGGAGCGCCTCCGCGCCATTAGCATCCAAGATCGTGCGTGAATCGGTCTTCGACGACACTTGAAATGCAATGCGGGCGGGGAAGTTCGCCTTGATCAAACCGGTCAACACATCGACCGACGGACGCTGAGTCGCCAACACGAGATGGATGCCCGATGCGCGAGCCATCTGCGCCAAACGCGCAATTCTGTCTTCTACTTCCTTCGGTGCCACCATCATCAAATCCGCCAATTCATCGATCATCACCACAATATAGGGCAAGGGCTCCGGCGGAGTCACCGGCGACGTGAACGATCCGGGGCTGCTGTCCGGAAGCGCCGTCTCTCCGGCAGAAAGCCGTTCTTCTTCAGCCAGAAACTGGATGGGCAATTCCGGCTGGTCCAACTTGGCCGCCGATTCCGGCTCCAGCACACCCTGCACGCCGGCAACTTTTCGATTGTAGGCCTCGATGTTTCGCACTCCTGCATCAGCCAGCAATTTATAACGCCGCTCCATCTCAGCCACCACCCAACCGAGCCCCCGCGCCGCCGACTTGGCATCGGTGATGACCGGCCGTAACAGGTGAGGAATACCGTCATACGATTGGAATTCGAGCATCTTGGGGTCGATCAGGAGCAGCTTGACCTCATCGGGTCGAGCCGAAAACAGCAGGCTCAGGAGCATCGTATTGAGACTGACGCTTTTCCCTGCCCCTGTCGCACCGGCAACCAGCAAGTGCGGCATCGTTTTCAAGTCGGCGATCGTGGGGGCTCCGAAAATGTCCTTCCCCAAGGCCAGGCTGAGTTTCGATCTGGCGCGCGAAAAGGCCTCGCTCGTCATTACTTCCTTCATCGACACTGTCTCACGATAGAGGTTCGGCACTTCAATCCCAACCACCGACTTTCCCGGAATCGGCGCAACAATCCGGAGACTGATCGCCTTCAACGCCAATGCCAGATCGTCGGCAAGGCTCACAATGCGCGCGACCTTGGTTCCCGGCGCCGGCTCGAACTCGTACATCGTCACAACCGGTCCAGGACGAACTTCCGTCACTTTTCCGGCGATGCCGAAACTGAGCAGGGCGCGGGTCAGCACATCGGATTGCGCCTTGATTTCTTCTTCCGTAACACGCCCAAGGGGGCCTGAAGGTTCGCTCAACAGCAGGGCCGGATCCGGCAAGATATAGTCCCCCGCCTTCGATTGGGCAGTGATAGTTTGCTTGTCCGACTCGGATTCGACCGGCTCATCCGGTTCGAGAGTCGGTTGTCGTGATGGCTGGATGACCGGCCAGTCTAATTCCGGTTCTGCAGCTGCCTCAGGAAGCGCCTCCTCAATCACCGCACGGATGGATGCAGCAGATTTCTGTCTGGCTTTCCGTGATGACTCAGGAAGGACTTCTTCTACCAATCTCTCAGGAGCCAAGGCACGAGCCCGGTTGAACATCCAACTGCCCCAACCGGGAATCCGCCGAGCGATCTCCGACAGAGAGATAGGGGTTGTGAAGAGGAGGGAGACCAATAGCCCCGCCACAATGAGAATGTGGGCGCCGGTACTCGCAAAATAGGCTCGTAAACTCTCGGCCACTACTTGCCCGAAAAAACCTCCCGCCATCCCTCGATTAATAAGGCCGCTTGAGATGGTCGGCACCGCCATGATTTCAAGGTGAAACAAACCGCTGAGAAACAGCAATGCTGCCAGCGAAGCTCCTGCATTCCGCAGACGGATCGACAAATTGCTCTGAGTGAAACAGCGGACACCTATGAGGCCGAGAAGTATTGGGAACATGTATCCCGCCCCGCCGATCGACCAGAATAGGGCCGACGCGAAGAATGCGCCGACCGACCCGATAAGATTTCTGGATGGAACGGTTGCAGATAACCCGGCCCTGACCTCTCCCGAAACAAAGGACACCATGCTGAGAAGCGTCAAGAGCGCCAACGCGATCAGAACGACTCCGATCACTTCTCGTTTGATGTGTGATGGGGAAGAAGCGGCGCCGCGGGCCTCGCCCCGCTTGGCCGAACTGGTGACAGCCATGGTCGCGATGCTAGCACAGGGACAAGGTCATTTCAAACAAGCGCAAGAGCCAGTTGAAGAAAGTCCTCGACCGACAACGTCTCTGCCCGGCGAGTCGGAGCAATATTCAATCGATTCAATCCCTCGGCTACAGGAAGAAGTTCATACCCTTCGTCTCGCAGCGAATTGACCAGTGTTTTCCTTCGATGCGCGAAGGCCGCCTTCACGAGTGCGCGAAATGCGCTTTCTTCTTGCTGGCTGAGCCTTGTGCGCTCTTTCGCGCGCAGTAAGACTACCGCCGAGGCGACTTCCGGCCTGGGGCGGAAACACTGGGCTGAGACACGGAA
>JANOJM010000354.1:0-2659 GCA_031418735.1 Nitrospiraceae bacterium
CTTGAGCTTTCCCCGGCAATCTTCCACCCTCGTATAACCCTTCTTGCTGAACTGTGCCGCCAGTTCCCTTTCCAACCGCCCGAACACATCGAGTCCCTCCTCGACCAAAACCGTCCCGATCTGCACGGCCGACGCGCCACAGAGCACATGTTCGAATGCATCCACGCCATTGACCACGCCGCCGGTCCCGATAATCGGCATGCGCCCTTCGAAGATTTTCCAAAAGGCCCGCACGTTGGCCAGTGCGACCGGCTTGATGATCGTACCGCCCAGTCCACCGAACCCGCCCTTGGGCTTGATGACGACCGCCTCGCGCTCCGGATCGACGACAAGCCCGTTGCCGACCGAGTTGATCAGGTTGAGGAAATCGACCCCGCAACGGCCGATCACCTCTCCCATCGATTTGTGATGGGCCGGATCGAAATAGGGAGGCAACTTGACCCCCATTGGAACCGTGATGACCTTGCGAACCCGTTTCAGTAGTCGCTCGGAGGCTTCAGTGTCGTATCCAATTTGAGGTTTGCCTGGAATGTTGGGACAAGAGAGATTGACTTCAATCAAGTCAGGCTTCGCCGCATTGATGAGTGCCGCAATCGTCGGGAAATCGTCTTCACAGAGTCCCGCCACACTGGCAATGACCGGTTTCCCGAGTGTCTTCAATTCAGGAATGAGGGCCGCGTAGGCCTTGTACCCGAGATTCGGCAGGCCCATGGAGTTGATGGATCCGCCGGGGAATCCATAGTACCGGGGTGTCGGATTGCCGTCGCGGGGCTCAACCGTCATCGACTTGGTGACGATGGCTCCGGCCCGAGATCGTCCGAGGGCCAGCAATTCTTCATGCGTGACGCAGAGGGCCCCCGAAGCGTTCATGAAACAACTGGGAAACCGTACGCCGGCAATGGTGGTCGACAGATCCATCATGCGACGACCGTAACAGGCTCGTGCTGCGTTCTCGTCACAAGCTGCCCATCCTTCATGGCCCAGACATAATCGGCCGCCTCAGCAGCCGCAGCGCTGTGTGTAACCAACAGTATGGTTTTGTGAAAGCGCTGAACGAGCGATCGAAGGAGGGCGATGATCTCGGCCCCATGCTGGGAATCCAAATTGCCGGTCGGTTCGTCAGCGAGAATGATCTGGGGCTGGTGCACGATCGCTCGCGCAATTGCCACACGCTGCTGTTCCCCGCCAGATAGTTCGCTGGGACGATGGTGTCGCCGTGCCGTCATTGAGACCAACTCGAGCACCTCCTCGACGCGGGCTTGGACCGATGCCCCTCGTTCCCCTCGTAGCAACAAGGGAAACGCCACATTCTCCGCTGCCGTCAACCCGGGGATTAAGTGAAATGCCTGGAAGACAATCCCAACTGTTTCCCGCCTGATCCTCGTCCAGTCATCGCTCGTGAATCGGCTGGTCGAGAGCCCTCCGAGGAGTATCTCCCCCGAGGTCGGCACATCTAATCCACCAACCAGGTTGAGCAACGTACTCTTTCCGCAGCCGCTGGGACCGATAAACGCGCAGAAATCTCCCTTCCCCACCTCAATAGAGACCCGGTCGAGCCCCATAATCGTGTCTCCGCCCCGCTCATACACTTTCGACACCTGGTTCAATGTCACCATAATGAACTACTTCTCCAGCCGTACCCTAGCTAGTAGGATCGCCGTGCAAGGCGGGCGTGAAAGTCGAGACAGCCGACGGTTCGAGGTCCGAAGTTCGAGGTATTCGGAACATCGAACCCGGACCTTTGAATCTCGCCCTTCCTGCTTTTCTCGCGCGTCGCGCATCGCTCGCGCCTCATCCTGCTGCCTTCGTATATCACAACCATTTACAGGGCAACAACCTTGACAGGCGCAGCACATTCCCATAAGAAGAAGCTCACACTCCATTTATTGGAACGATTCCCCCTGCGATGTTACGCGAAGACACCCAGGATCGGCTTATTGGATGGTGCCGTCAGGCTCTCCGATTTGTGTTGCCGGTGGAATGCATTGCCTGTGGCCATTCACTCAGCACTGACCCGGTCCCCTTCTTCTGCCGCGCGTGCTGGCAAACTATCCGCCGGTTCCAGGAACCAGCTTGTGCCCGCTGCGATCAACCGTTTGTCTCACCGGCGGCCACTGCCTTTACCCCGGACCATCAATGCCAGCACTGTCAGGAACGGCCACCGAACTTTCAACGAGCCTGGACCCTCTTTCCCTACCTTCCACCACTGCGGGACGCCATCTGCTCATTCAAGTATCGAGGCAAACATACAATGGCCAAGCCACTCGCACGCCTGATGATCAGCGCCTTGCCAAGTGGGATCGATGTCGATGTGATTATCCCTGTGCCCTTACACCCAACCCGTTTACGAGCGCGTGAATTTAACCAATCGTTGCTGCTGGCCGATCAACTGAGCCGCCACCTGTCCCGACCGGTTTCAGCCACAAACCTCGTCAGAACCGTCGCTACCGACCCCCAAACCACCTTATCGAGGCAGGAACGGTTGCGAAATCTACGGAAAGCCTTTGAAATCCGTAAGCCACAGGACCTCGCGGAGAAACGCATCCTCCTCGTAGACGACGTCTATACCACCGGGGCGACGTTGAACGAATGCGCGAAGACCCTAAGAAAATCCGGCGCCGGCCCCGTGTTTGCCCTGACGCTGGCCAGGACTGTCGAT